>JAFGHO010000114.1 GCA_016930085.1 Spirochaetales bacterium | reverse complement strand
CTGACATTGTTTGCGTCCACTTCGCGGGTGATGTTGCCGTTCGCGTCGTAGTAGCTTCGTCTCCTTGCAAGGATTGTCTCCTCCCCTTCCCCGTCGAGGTTCATCTGTGTCGCCTGTATAGTTCTTCCCGCTTCGTCGTAGGCGTAGCAGGTGATCCGCCATTCGCCGTCCGGCGCGCCGTAGGCTTCGCTTACCTTGTTTCCCGTCTCGTCGTAGGCGTACCATATTTCCGGCTTCACGCTGACGGATTCGCCGTTCTCGTAAAATTCTTCTTCCGGCATGATGGTGTGAGCAAGCCGGTTGCGGGAGTCGTATTCGTTCATCACGAAAAAGCCGTCTTTCGGTCCTTTCACGGCGATGGTGTTTCCGGCGCCGTCGTAGTATGTTTCCGTCGTGATCGTCTCGCCGCCGTTATGCTGCGTTGTTTCGAGAACGCGGCCTTTCATGTCGTTGAGTATCGAACTGATCTTGCCGTTTTCGTCGGTCACCGTGAGGATGTTATCGGAATAATCGAAATCGAGGTGTTTCGCCGGGTTGTCGTTCCGGTTCGTATTCCCGTCTGGATAGACGATCAGGTTGCGACGTCCCATCGGGTCGTAACCGAATGCTGTCGTATTCCCGTTCGGGTCCGTAATCGTCGCGATGTCCCCCCACCGGTTGTAGGTGAGGTGCGTGGTCGAATATTCGCCGTAGACCCCGCCTTCGTCACGTGTGTATTTGATGACGCCGGTGAGCTGTCCGTAATCGTCGAACCCGTACCTGGTTTTGCTTCCTTCGGGATCGACGACTTCGGCGTACAGGTCTCCCGCGGTGTCGCCGTAGGATAGTACCGTTTCCGGGTTGTCCGGCCTTCCGTTCAATGGGGTGTAATCCGCGGCATCGTCATCGTCGGGTTCGACGATCGCCGTCGTCCGCCCCAGTTTGTCGTATTCGTACTCGGTCACGTACCCGCGCGGGTTCCTCGTCCACCGGAGCCACCCGGATGCTGCTTCGTAGCCGTATGCCGTCGTGATGTCCGTGTACGTATCGTTCGTCGCGTCGCCGTCCAGCGCGTCCGCGTTACAGACGTCTTTTTCGGTCCGCTTTGTCATGTATCCGTTCGCGTCATAACTGAACGTGGTGACATGTTCCCTCGGATCGGTCTGTGAAACAACGTTCCCATACTCATTCCCGCCTGCGGTTTCATAATCGTAGGTAAATGCCGATATCCGCCACGTTTCGTTTCCGCTGTCCCATACGGCGTTCCGCTTCACCTGCCCCTTCTCATCGTATTCGTAGTAGGCATACTGATATGATACCGTCTCACCGTCCTCGTCGAGGTTGCCATTGTCGTCGAACGCCGGGACGTAGTTGAGTGTCAATACGGCAAGCAGGATATCGTTTTTATACATTGTCATATCCGGGACGGAAAATCCGTCATCGTCGTTGCCGCCCGGTTCACCGTACGGCTTCCATGCGTCATCGTAATTCGGGGGTTCCGTTTCTCCGCCCGAAGGCTGCATTGATGAAAGCCCGCCCCGGTAAATCATCTTTTTCACGAGCCGGTTTTCCCGTCCGCCCGTCGTGCCGTATTCCTCCGCCTTGACGACGTTTCCGTACTCGTCATAATCATAGGTAGTCCTTATATAATTGCCGTCTCCATGATAAACGGTTTTTCCCGCGGGCCGCGCCGTCTGTCTTTCTTCCGGGTAGGTGAATACCGTCCTTTCGAGTACATTGCCGCCCGCCGGTTCTGTCCTGGCGATGCTGGAAATCCTTGTGGCGACATCGTATCCTTTCTTTTTGGCTTCTTCGATCTCACCCTCCTCGCCAAGCTTCCATCTGTTTTTCTCCGTTATATACGGTTCATAGGTATAGACTGTTTCCCTGCTGCCGTCTCTTTCCCTCGTTTCCTTGAGGTATCGCTTCGTTCGGTCCGGATTAACCTCCCCGTCGCCGTCGGGCACCGCTTCCTCATCCATCATATATTCGTAAATAGTCCGCCGCTGGGGCAGGTTGAGTTCGGAACGCTCTCCATCGGGATAAATCACAATCTCGTTTGCCTGCGGAAACAACCTGTCGTCGATGGTATTGATACCATAGATAACGGTTATGATACCCTTCCCCGGCCCTCGAAGCCCGCTCAGGAGACGGGCGTGATGAAATATTTCCTGCCCGTCATTGTAACTTTCAAGGGCTTCATTGATTTCCTTGCTCGTTTCTCTCCTCTCGCTGTCGCCTAATTTATTCAACGCGTCGGTCAGGGAAAAAGGCGCCGGCCCCGGTGAAGCATTGATCAATATTTCCGCGTAATCGTAGCGCCATATTCTTCCCCCCGCGTCGTTCGCTTCGGTCAGCATACCGTTTTGATCCTGGGTGTAGGTAACCGTCCGTTCATACGGGTCCCCGTCGACGCTTATGTTTTTTATATAAGGAAGATCGTGTATTGTCGTGTATTCGAAACGTACCTTTCTTCCCAGAGCATCCTCGATGTAATCGATTTTATATACGCCTTCACCGCTTTTATATGTGACGGTAATGGTATTGAGTCCCGTCGGATCGGCAATCTTCGTGCAGCGGCCGGTATCGTCCAGGGTATACGACGTTCCGTCTTTCATGGACAGGACATACCCGTTGTTTTTCCATGTCTCGTATTCTTCGTAATAATGGCTGTTTTTGAAATAGGTCACTTTCTCCCTTGTCACTTTCAGTTTGAACTCTTCCTTGTCCCGGGGCGTCAGAGACAACACGGATACCTCCTCATCGTCTGAATCTTCCTCTTCGATTTTCATATCGAAAAACGAATGCATGGAACCGCCCGGAAGGACGAGTATCTCGCAGCTTCCCGCATTCTTTATATAGGGCAGCTCGAGCCGCCAGCCGTTTCCCATCGAATAGGTGACGTCTCCCTGGTTTTTCAGGTACGGTGTAAGGTCGACATTATTGCCACTCGTATCGATATCTGCGGTAATGCGTGAATCGCTTACTCCCGTCGAGGTGTCATACCGCCTTGAAATGGCGAGATCGAATCCGGCCGGCCCGGGCAGAACGAGTTCCGTGACATTATTGTGAACGGAGCCCCCCTTCTGGGAAACCGCGAGCGAACCGTGAACCGCGTATGTCCTGAACGGCGAATACCCCGCTTCCGCGTACTCTTCCGTACCCAGATCCTGCGACACCGTCGCCTGCACCGTGTAAAGCGAAAAATGGTCCGAAGAAAAATATATCCTGTTGTTCTCCCTGTCGACGACATAATTGTCGATGATGAACCACCTTCCCCAAACCGCGTCGAAATAATATACCCCGAGTTCGTCTTCCCGCTTTCCTTCCGGGATCATTAATTCGTCGTACCGTATGGCGGCGACATAATCGTTCGCGATCCCGTTGCCTTCGAGGATTTTCCGGCCGTTTGAATCGACCGGATGTATTTCATACATCGGACTCACAATGGGGTTCACCGCAGTTTCCGGAATCCCTTCGGCCTGTTCTTCATATATCTCGATGCAGGCGATCCCTTCGTCTCCATCCTGTGCCGGCAGATAGATCGTCACCCCGTCGAACTCGGCGACGGTGGTGCCCTCCGGATCGTAAGGTTCGCGTTCGATCCCGCTTTCAATCGCGGTCCATCCGGTATATTCCCCCGCGTTTTCCGCGCGGTCGATTGCCCGTACACGGTAGGAGTAGGTCTCGCCGTTGATCAGTCCCCCGTCCGTGTATCCCGGCGCTTCGAGGATAACGATACCGCCGTCCGGTTCCGGTATTCTCTCGAGTTCGTACCGGTCCACATCCTCTTCACCCCCTTCCCATTCGACGATCGCCTTCCCGTTTCCCGGAATCACCTTGAAGCCGGAAATTTCTTCAGGCGGTGTGGTATCGATATAGACCGATGTGAAAGCGTACCGTTCCCACCCCGCGTGATCGGTCGCCGTTACCGTGACGAGGTGTTCCCCGTCTGTAAGCGGCGGCAGCATATACGGGCTTTCGGCCGCTTCAAACCCGCCGCCGTCGACCGAAACCGAGTAGCCGCTTATCCCGCTTACCTCGTCTTCCGTTTCGAAAGTCAGGACCGGACGGTTGTCGTTCGTCCAGCCCGCCGGTTCCGCCGTCACCCCGAACTCCACAGGCGGCGTGGTGTCCGTTGTCAGCGTTACAAGCCCTTCGCTGACATTACCCGCCGCGTCCCCGGCCGTGATCCGCACCTGGCGGCATCCGTCCGGAAACACGAGTTCCGCGGTATGGATATTACCTTCCTTTATACACGGCTGCCCGTTCACCGTTACCCACACGGGACCCGTCTCTTCGAGCGTTATCTCGAAGGTAACGACGCTCGACGCGACCAGCGCGCCGTCTCCGGGCGTGATACCGGTGATGTCCGGCGGGATCGTGTCGCGGTACACGGTGAGCGTACCGGTTGCCTGTCTCCCCGCCCCGTCTTCCGCGGTTACCGCGATGGTGTTTTCACCTTCACTCAGCGCCGCCGGTTCCGAATAGAATCTGCTTCCTTCGACAATGGCGGGAACCCCGTTAACGGACACAACCGTCTCTCCCGCTCCGGTCGCCGTGCCGCTGACGATGACCTCTCCGGCTCGCGTATGCCACCCGTCTTCCGGGTACTCAACATCGAGGACGAGCCCGCCGCCGTATCGGACCACCTGCCGCCGGATCACGCCCTCCATTCCGGAAGTTCTGTGCTTCCCGTATATCGTGATCGTGTTCAACCCTTCGTCGAGGTTCACCGTCACGGAAAATCGTTTCTGCGAAACGGCGGCCTGAATTCCGTTCACCGTTATATCGATCAACGTATTGAGCACACTTCCCGTGACCTCGATCGAATCGGAGACGGTATGGATGGTCTCATCGGGAAGGTCCGTCGAAAAAAGCACCCCCGGCGCCCGGTACACCGTGATCGCCGTTTCCGCCGTCATGCCGCCTGCTCCCGTTGCCGCCGCTTCGATGGTCAGCGACCCGTCTTCCCAGTCGTCGAGCCACATGAGGGGAGTCCAATGGTAATTGCCCCGTTTGAAGGCCGGGAACCCGTTGATGAAAACCACCGCCCCGGGATCGTCCGTGTAACAGATGACAAACGGCACATCGCCGGAGGCGATTTCATCCCCGTCCGCCGGGTTGACGAATCGGACCTCGGGCGGGCCGTCCGTCACCGGGCTTCCCAGCACCCTCATCCCCGCCGTCCGTCCGGCGGGGTCTTTCATCACCCTGAGCCGTCTTGTGGTGATTGGTTCGCCGCCGGCCGGGGCGAACCGGTGGTGGTACGGGCCTTCGCCGGTCGGTTCGAGTCCGGTCCATGTCTGGTCCGCTTCAGCGAATATATCGGTGAAAACCCCTTCGGTGTGCCGGACTTCGGCTTCATGAAGCAGCATCGTCTCTCCGGTCCCGATATCCGCTTCCCCGGCCCCGAATGCCGCGGCAAGCGACCGCTGCACCGCAAAGGGCGCGATCTCCCCGTCCCTACGTTCCACGGCAACACGGGCGCACAGGACCTCCGCCGCCTCACCCGTTCCGTCATCTATTGCGCCTATTCGAAGGCAGTTCTTTCCGCGAACGAAATCGTCCCCGTCCGCCTCGAAGCGGTAGAGGGTGTTTCCCCCGGTTTCCATATCCGGCATGCGAGAATATACTTTCCCGTTCAGGTTGATTTCCATCGGCATATCGACGCCGCCTCTGCACAGCACCTCGATCGCCGTTCTGTCCCGCACGGTAACGTTGTCAACATAAAACACCGCGTTGACATCCCCGTCGAGAAGCCGTTGCTCCGTTCCCGCGATCGTCCGGCGTTCCGCACCGCGGTAATCCCCATACCCCCAGACCTCGGCCTCAGATATCCCGCCCAGCCCGAATCCGCTTCCTTCCACCGTGATCCGTATCGCGTCCATAACTACCGCGTTCTCCGGGCCCGTTGCCAAAGAGACGGCCGTCCACCCTGCGGTGCTTCCTTCGGAAATCACCGCGGCCTGCGTAAAGACGCCCTGCAATCCCGTCTCGACAATCGTGTTTCCGCGGGCCCCGTCCCGGAAGTAAAGCCTGATAACACTTACCGCGGTTCCCGGCGCGAAACGCATGGTGATCTCCGCGCTTTCTCCCGGCGCGGGTACGGTATGGCGGGGTATCCCCGTCCTCTCGTCCGAAAGCGAAAGAATCGTTTCGAGAACTTCTTCAAAAAAGGGCGGCGAAATCGTCCTGAACGCGGTCCTGGTGTTCCCGTCGAGGAGGTGCCATGCCGGATAAAAGGGCGATATATTATCCGTCTCTTCGATCAGAACGGGCCGTAACGTATGCGGCACTTCCCCCGCATCGATACCGATGACCGCCGCTTCGGTGATCATGGCCCCGCCCGGGGACAACAACCGTATCCTCACCGTATCGGTGACCGCCCCTTCGAGCGAAAGGTCGTAAAAGGCGCCCGCCGCCGCCCGGTCGAGTTCCGCCCCTTCCAGGAACCCGCCCGCGAACGGGACCCAGCCCCCGCCGTCTAGATATTCGAGGACGAGGCGGTCGCCCGGTCCAAAGCTGCCGGATAGTTCCGCGCCGACGACAAGCGAGGCCGTTGCCAGCTCCAGCTGCGCCCGGCATTCGCCCGCGCCGCCGCCCGGCCCCCAGCCCGTACTGCTGTCGCCGTCGATCAGAAAATAACCGGGCGCATTCTGCGCCGTCGATGAGGAGACACTCACCGCCGCCGCTTCCACAACTCCCGGTCCGTTTCTCTGTATCGTTATTTCTTCTCCGAAGATATCGGTCCCTGAAAAAAATATGAAAAGACAGCAGCACGCCGCCATGATTGCATGATTCGTCCGGTTTTTCATTCTTCCACCCTCCCGTTGTTCCCGTTTCCGGGTATGTCGTTCAGTTCTTCCATCGTTATGTCCCGGTTGTCTTCGTGATAGTAGTCGCACCCGTTGTTTTTGAACCCGCACCCGTTGAGTGCGGGCCTCATGCCCCCGTTCTCCCGGACGGCATCCTCCTTCACCCCGTACCACTGGCATTCCTCGAACCGGCAATCGTCCAGCGACGGCGCCGCCCCGTAAGAATGAAGCCCAACACGGTTATGAAAAAAAACCGTTGAAAAGACGGTTGCCCCGGCCCCGGTCACGACGGTCATCCCGCGCAGGGCGTGCTGTATCACGGCATGACGGATAACGCCGGTGCCTTCTGCGCCCAGGTAAATCCCCTGCCAAGCGGTTGAAGAAGGTGAGGCCGCCTCGAAGGTCACTTCCTGGTCCGGCTCACCCAGTATCACGAGACTGCCTTCGATTTGGAGTTTCACGTTCCCGAATGTTATCACGATCGTCCCCGGAAGGATCGTAAGCGTGAAGCCCTCGGGTACGATCACGTTTGCGTGCATCTCGTGGACCCCGCTCCACCAGTATTCGTCATCGTTAAGGACATAATCCTCGACCGTGTCGATGACCATCGGCGGGAGGGTGAATGATGCCTTGCCGGGAGTCTTATTTCCGTACGTATCCGCGACAAGAATATAGACGACCATCCCCACCCCCCGCTCAATCCCGTCGAGCAGAAGCCTTGTCTCCGTCATTTCCGGAATCGGGGCAAACGCTTCATCTTTCGGGGAATCCATATTTCCATCCTCGTCACTCGTCCTGAAAAGCGCCTTGTAATACGCGATTTCCGCCCCTTCGGGCACCGTATCCGGGGGCGTCCACAGCAGGGAATACTCGTCGTTCTCCCCGTCGTATTCGTAACACGGCGCGGGAAACGTCACACTGGACAATGCCGTTACCGTGATGGTAAGGGTAACGCCCCCGCTTCTGTTTCCGGCTTTATCTGCCGCGTAGACCGTAAAGGCATTCGTGCCGCTTAACGCGTCCGGAAACGTCATCGTGACCCGTCCGTCTGTCTCAATAAATTCAGCGTTTTGGACCGGTGTCCCGTGCACGTCTTCGATCGTATACGAAGCGATTCCGCTCTGCCACGCCTCCGTTCCATCGGAAACGGCCGTGAAACTCACCGCAGCATCGGCATTTGTCGTTGAAAAACTCACCGTTTCACCCTCGACACTCTTTATAGCGAAGGGATCGCTTTCCATCGTAAAAGATGCCGGAGCCGGTGTCACCGGCGCCTCGCTGTCGATGGAGAAGGTGTAAGTGTCACTCCACGCGCCTTCGTTTCCCGCGGCATCCACGGCCCTGACGGCTGCCTCGTACACGCCGTTTTCAGCTTCTATTGCTGCATGTTCTCCTTCTGAAACGGGAATATCATATGTGGTTTCAGTAACTGCCGGGGAATCTGTTATATTTCGCAGCCGCACGGTATAGTTCTCCGTTCCCGCGTTATCCTCATCAGGCATATCCTCACTTTCATCCCATTCCAGCGTGAATGCCGGTGAAACCGCATAAGTTCTCGCCGTGCCCGTTCCGGTTTCCACTGTTTTTTCGTCTTCGAGTTTGACACCAGTCACCATCGCGGGCGGCGTCCTGTCCACCACGACGATACACGGTTCTGAAAATTTATTCTGTGTCGGATTATTATTCCCGTCGACGACCAGCTTCCCGTTTTCATCATATACATACCTGCTGTCGAGCCCGCGTTTGTCGCACGCGGTCATTAAAAGCGTATGTCTTCCCTCATCGAACCGGAGCGTCCTTTCATAAAAAGGAATCTGTTCCCCATTGCCGTCATCCATCACCTCAATCGTATCGAGCATGGTGTATTCGTTTCCCGATCCTGTTTCTTCCGCTTCATAGATACGGTAACTCGCCATACCGCTTTTGCTCGTTTCCTGCGCTTGTTCGCAGACAAACGTCCCCTCATCCTCGATTGCGTGCCAGACAATCGTTACACCATCTTCCGTATCCAGACTGCTTTCGTTTGTATAATAGATGTTGTTATTGAACACCGCATCCTTGATCCCCGGCGCATCGTTCAACTCCGGAGCCACGGTATCGAGTGCGAAATAAACACTACAACCACTGAGAACAACATCTTCTTTTCTGGTACATGGATATTCATATTCAAACATTCCTATTTCCTGAACACAGACATCTTCCCATTCATACCTCCCGTCCCTGAGCGGCCGTATCATGGCGTATTCACCAGGATTCAGATCGAATTCGAAGCCGTTATACGAATTGTAATCATAATTTTTAATTGTAGTGGGATCTTTAAGATTTCCTTTCGCAATCTTTATTCTCATTTGAGGTGTTGTCAGCCATTCAAAATTCTTTTTCGTTTCATCGACCCGACCCGCAGGAGGAACATAAACATGAATCGTAAAGGGGTAGATACAAGGTGGATCGGCATCGAAGATGTTGTATGAAGGATACGTTCCATTAATATATCGCGGTTGTATTAGTCCACGATCCCAGCCGTTATAAGGTTCATCGCACGATAAATGTTTCCCCGGCCCGGAAATTGTTTCGATTATCGCGTCCGAGCTTCCATCGGGGCTTCCCCCGCCGACCGTCGTATATGTTGCCGTAAAATCCCCCTGCTCGAGCGACGATGGAACCGCAATACCTTTGATCACATATTCCATCTTGTAGCTGTTTCCTCTGACGCGGTAAAAAAACCGGTTCCCGTTCTTTTCTTCAAGACCGTCTTTAGGATCAAAAACATCCCCCCATGCAATCCCCCCAGCCAATACGCTTATTAAGCAGAGTATACCGGTAATTGTCTTCTTCAATGTTTTCCCCCTTTGTAACCCTTTCTCCCGCCGCCGCCTGAAACGGTCGCCGTGCGCTCGCCCGGAAGTCCGGAACGAACGCGGTGCGAGAGACCCCCCACATGGTCTTTTGTTCATGACATGAGCATGGCAGAAAGCCGGAAACGATAGACATGACTATACGGAACCGTCATTGTTTATTATGTTTCCCGTTTTTATTGTTCTTACGTATCTTTATTTCTCGATGAACTGTTATCGTATCATATCGGGATAAAAATGTCAAATTTTATTTTCAGTCAGGAAATGCCGTTTCTTCGTAGTAAATACGGCATCGGCGCTTTATTGATTAACTACGGATTGCGCGGTAAAGAACGGATTACTCGGATTAATCCACGACGCACGGTATTCCTTCTCCACGTCGCATGCCGCCGGATATCGAAACAGTCGATTAAAATCGAAATTTAGTTATTAATAAATCTTTAACGATACTCTGAAATCATACAACCTTGTCTTTCGCCCCATCCCTCACCTCGCCGCGCAATCCGCTCCTTTCCGTGCAATCCGTAGTTGCTCTTCATTTTTCACAACGCGTCACTCTAAAAAAATTTTACTATGGATTTCACGGAAAAGAAACGAATTTTACGGATTACCACACGGCGCGCAGGATTCCTTCCCAATCTCGAGTGCGGCCACTCATCGAACCGGTCACGTCAATTAAAATTAATTTCGTTCCTTCTGAATAATTTTTGCCTGTCATTGATAAGGCATCGTTCAATAAACACACAGATTTTTTAATAAATCAAAGCAGCTGACACTTTTTATGCGTTATATACTGTATAAATACAATTATAAAAGGAGTCTCATATGATAGCATCGGTTTTGCATGAATTTCATTTTATCATGTCTGAAATAATGAAAGAGAAGCTGCTTAACCTGACAATATTCGGCTTAAGACGCTCGTTATCCGGAGTCATTGTTAATATATTGTCCTGTATCGATCCTTTGATCATAAAGGAACACATTTGGGGAAAACAACGGATGAGCAGGTATCGGGCGGTCTCGGACATTCCCGATTTAGATCGTGTACACGCGCACGTGTATTTTACCGAGGATGTGTACCGGAAGATAAAACTGCTTCATGCTGATTTGAATTTTTTTAGCATAGCGCAGCTTGTGCGGTGGCTGCTGGAGTTGTTTTTGGCGATGGTCGAGAAATATGGAAATAGAGTAATTGAGGAATTCAAAAAAATCTTTAAACAATGGCGTATTGAGAATAAGAGATTACAGCAGTCCCCTCGAAGGAATTTACGACAATTGTTTCAAATAATCCAGCATCTACCATGGCGAAACAGATTTATTTCTCTATATACGAATCGTTATTCACCATTTTGGGTGCTTCAGCTTTAACTAATCATAAAAAAACTACACCCCGTCCAAACCAACCGTAACATTTCACCTTCTATATCGAATACAATAATATACACAAAACACCGTGCCAAACAGACTCTGTATCAAAAAATCAACCAAAAATATGTTACTACGGATTTCGCGGAAAAAAAGCGGATTACACGGATTAATCCACAACTCGGCACATACCCCTCAACCACTACACACCACCGCTTATCAAAATAGTCAATTAAAATTTTAATTTATTTATTATTAAAATTATAACTATAATCATTAAACCAGCTTGTTACCCTTCGCCGCGCCCCTCACCCCGCCGCGTAATCCGCTCCCTCCCGCGCAATCCGTAGTTACTCTTCCGGCCCCCATTCAAACGATCATCATCGCGTCGCCGTAGGAAAAAAAGCGGTAGCCCGCTTCGATCGCGTGGCGGTACGCCCGGTCGATGTTCGCTTTCCCGGCGAACGCGGAAACCATGACGAGCAGGGTCGAACCCGGGGTATGGAAGTTGGTGATGAGTCCGTTGACCGCCTTGAACGTGTAGCCCGGATAAATAAAGAGGGATGTTTTTTGTCTGCCGGTCCGTATGCGGCCATTGTCGCAGGCCGATTCGAGGGCGCGGACGACAGTGGTCCCGACCGCGATTATTTGTTTCCCCCCGTTCATGTACGCTTCGATCGTCTGAGCCGTTTCTTCGGGAATATCGAAGACCTCTTCGTGCATCCGGTGTTCCTCCACCGTTTCCGTCCGTATCGGGATGAAGGTTCCGATTCCCACGTGGAGGGTGATGCGGCGTATCAGGCAGCCGTTTTCTTCGAGCCGCCGCATGATCGCGCCGGTAAAGTGGAGCCCCGCCGTCGGCGCTGCGGCGGAGCCGGTCGTGCGTGAATACACGGTCTGGTACCTGTCCGAATCGGAGGCGGCATCGCTCCGCCGTATGTACGGGGGAAGGGGCACGTGTCCGTGCCGCTCGAAAAAACCTTCTCCCACCCGGGTTGAGAGTTCGAGAATGCAGTACCCGTTTTCATGTTTCCGTATGGTCCCGGTGACCTCTTCGGAAAAACGGTACGTGTCGCCCGGTTTTCTTTTTTTCGTCTTCTGCGTGAGCACCTTCCAGAACCGCGGTTTTATTTCTTCCAGAAAAAGAAACTCGACCGGTTTTGACGGTCCTTCGGGACATCGATTATCCGTCTCTTCGCGGCTGCCGAAGACCCGCGCCTTTCTTACCCGTGAATCATTGATGACGATGAGGCTTCCCGGCCGGATGATGTCGCCGATCCGGGAAAACTCATCATCCTTCAACGTCCCTTTTTCCCGGTCGAGAAGCAACAGCCGCGAGGTGCCGCGTATTGTTTTGGGGTATTGGGCGATCCGTTCCGGATCGATGTCAAAAAAGAAGTCGCTCGTCTTCATTCCCGTTTTGCCCGAGTCCGAGGTGCCGGTAGGCGCGTTCGGTCACCATTCTGCCGCGGGGCGTCCGTTTGAGAAACCCTTCCTGGATCAGGTAGGGTTCATAGATATCCTCGAGGGTATCGACGGACTCGCTGATCGATATCGCCAGGGTCTCCGATCCGACGGGGCCGCCTTTGTACCGTTTGATGATCACATCCAGGATCATCCTGTCGACCCTGTCGAGTCCCGCCTCGTCGATGTCGAGCGCCGAAAGCCCCTCCTCGACGATGCCGGCGGAAATGATCCCGTCGCCGACCACCTGCGCGAAATCCCTCATGCGCCTGAGCAGCCTGTTCGCCACACGGGGTGTTCCGCGGGAACACCGTGACAGCCGTTCGCAGGCGTTTTCCTCGATATCGACGTCCAGAATGGCCGCCGAACGGCGGATGATTTTTATAATGCTCTCTTTTTCGTAGAAATCCAGCCGCGCCGAAATGCCGAACCTGGAGTAAAGGGGACCGGAAACGAGCCCCGCCTTCGTGGTCGCGCCCACGAGGGTGAAGGGCGGTATCGGCACCTTGATCGAACGCGCCCCCGGTCCCTGACCGATGATCACGTCGATTTCGAAGTCTTCCATTGCCGAATAAAGTATCTCTTCGACGTTCGGTTTGAGGCGGTGTATTTCATCGATGAAAAAAACGTTCCGCTCCCCGATGGTGGAAAGGATCGCGGCGAGATCCGACTGTTTTTCGAGCGCGGGTGCGGATGTCGAACGCAGCTGCACGCCGAGTTCGCACGCGATAATCCCGGAAAGGGTCGTTTTCCCGAGTCCGGGGGGACCTGAGAAAAAAACATGGTCGAGTGCGTCCCCGCGTTTTTTCGAGGCCTCGATAAAAACGGAAAGATTCGTCTTTAATTGTTCCTGCCCGATAAACTGACCGAGCAGCTTCGGCCGGAGCGTCAATTCGTCCCGGTCAGCGTCTTTCATGTATGAGCCGGATGTGATGCGGTCTTCTTTCATGACTCTTTCCGCCCCCCGCTCAGATACACGAGCGCCGCCTTTAAAAGCGCCTTTTCCTTTTGTTCCCCCCGGAGGCTGTCATCCGTTTTTCCGAGCGAATCGGCCGCCCTTGCCACCGCTTCGCGGGCGTGCGCCATATCGAATCCCATTCCGTTCAAGGCCTTCACGATATCCTCATGGCCGGATTCTTTTTGCGAACGCGGTGAGAGTTTTCCCGCGAGTTTGAGCACGATCTTCTGTGCGGTCTTTTTCCCGAGGCCGGGAACCATCGACAACCGTTCGCAGTCGGAGTCCCCGACCGCGCGGACAAACTCTTCCGCCGCGATGCCGGAAAGGATTTTGAGCGCGAGTGACGGCCCGATTCCTTCGACCTTGATGAGGTCGAGAAACAGATCACGCTCGTCGAGGGAACCGAATCCGAACAGCCTGAGTGAGTCCTCCCGGTGATAGAGAAAACAAAACACCCTGCATTCGGCGCCTTCTTCCGGAAGGGCGCCCGATGTGCGATTCGAAACCGAGATATCCCATTCGATACCACCGGATAAAAGATACACCCGGTCCGGATCTTTTCCTGTCAATTTTCCATATAGACTGTTAAACATGTTCTTCTTCAGAAACCCGCTTCGAACCGCTTCAGCACCGCCCGGCGGCTGCTGTGGCACAAGGCGACGGCGAGCGCGTCGGCGGCGTGGCACGGCTCGGGAATTTTCTGCATGCCCAGTATCAGGCGGACCATGTGCTGTACCTGCCCTTTTTCCGCCCTCCCCTTCCCCACAACAGAAAGTTTTACTTCGAGCGGTGTGTATTCGGAGACCGGAATGCGTTGCGATGCGAGGGCTAAAAGAATCACCCCGCGCGCCTGTGCGACGGGGATCGCCGATTTCTGGTTTCTCGCCATAAAAAGCGATTCCACACCGGCTTCATCCGGCGCCGCCTCCCTGATCACCTCGGTCAACCGGTTAAAAATCCTGACGAGCCGCTCACCGATCGCCTCGTTCGGCTTTGTCGTAATCACACCATGTGTATGGTAAGTGACGATACCGCCTGAAACGTCGAGAACGCCGTATCCGGTGGCCTTCAGGCCGGGATCGATGCCGATGATGATACTCATTCAGCCAGGGTAAATCCGTCGGGGATATTGAGATTCGTCGAAACGGACTGCACGTCGTCATTGTCTTCGAGCGCCTCGACGAGTTTTATCACCTTTCCCGTTTTCTCGTCGTCCAGCGACACCTCGTTTTCCGCGATCATCATAATCTCCGCCGAATCGTGCTTGAAGGAGGCATCCTCGAGCGCTTTGAGTACATTTTCGAAATCATCGGGATTGGTGACGACTTCGATGATTTCACCGTCGTTTGTCACGTCCTCTGCACCCGCCTCGATCGCCGCCGAAAGGATTTCGTCTTCCGAATATGCGGCGGGATCGTAGGTGATAATTCCCTTTCTGTGGAACATGTACGAAACGCAACCGGTCTCCCCGAGACTGCCTCCCCCTTTCGAAAGCAGATGCCGGACTTCGGCGGCGGTCCTGTTTCTGTTGTCGGTGAGGCAGTTGATGAGAAGCGCCGCGCCCCCCGGTCCGTACGCCTCGTATGTCATTTCCTGATAGTCGACGCCGTCGAGATCCCCCGTTCCCTTTTTTATCGCCCGTTCGATATTGTCCTTGGGCATATTGGCGCTTTTTGCCTTGAGGACCGCCGTTCTGAGGCGGGCGTTCGCGTCCGCGTCTCCTCCCCCGAGCCGCGCCGCGATGATTATTTCCTTGATAATCTTTGTAAAGAGTTTTCCCCGTTTAGCGTCCGTCGCCCCTTTCTTATGCTTTATTGAATGCCATTTGCTGTGTCCTGACATACAAATCTCCTTCTTGTTTATGCATTAATCGATTGATTGAATGAACAGTATATCAAATACCCTTTTCCGGTGTCAAGAGAATAAACATCCGGGTGCGAAGGACGCTCTCCGAAGGCCGGCGGCTACCGCCCGACCGTGTAGGATAGGCGTCCGCCGGCTAATATGATATCGATAAACCGCCCGGACAACTCATAAGAGAGACCGATGGTTATCCCCTTGTTCGCGACTTCCGCCTCTATCGGCCGTCCCGACCTCAATATCTCCTTGAGATCTTTTGGAAAAGCGATGCGGTCACCCGCTTCGAGTCCGTCATAATCGGCAGGATCCAGAAAGGTAAACGGCAGAATTCCGAAATTGACGAGGTTTGTCTTGTGAATCCTGGCGAAACTCTTTGCGACGACGGCCTTGACGCCCAGATACATCGGCGCGAGTGCCGCGTGTTCGCGTGAAGAACCCTGTCCGTAATTTTCTCCGCCCACGATAATACCGATATCCGCTTTTTCGGCGCGCCGGTAAAAATCGGGGTCGACGATTTCGAAGACGTGCTTCGCGATCTCGGGAATATTCGAACGGAGGGGGAGGATCGCGGCTCCCGCGGGCATGATGTGGTCCGTCGTTATATTGTCGCCCGTTTTGATGACGACCTCGGCCACGAATCCTTCAGGCAGCGCCTTCCCCTGCGGACACGGCTTTATATTCGGACCTTTGACCACCTCGACGTTCTCTCCCTTTTCCGGCGGAGGGGTGATCATCGAATCGTCGATCACCACATGCCGTGAATAGTCCTTCCTGCGGACGCCTTCGATCGTCCTCGGATCGGTAAGGTAACCGGTAAGCGCGGTGGCCGCCGCGGTTTCGGGTGATGCGAGGTAAACGAGCGCCTCCTTCGATCCGCAGCGCGCCTTGAAATTCCTGTTGTTCGTGCGGACGGAGACGATGCCCGAACCGGGGGCGAACCCCATCCCGATACACGGGCCGCAGGCCAGCTCCAGTATCCTCGCGCCGCTTCCGACGAGCCGTGAGATGATCCCCGCCTCGATCGCAGCGCGGAATACCTGCCGCGATCCCGGTGAAATACCGAGAGATATCGTCTCCGGAACAACCTTGCCGCCCAGGATATCGGCGGCGATCCCCAGATCGTTGATGCTCGAATTGGTGCAACTCCCGATCATCACCTGCTGAACCGGAAGGCCCTTTAACTGTTCCACCGGCACGACCTTGTCCGGCATATGGGGCTGCGCGACCATCGGCACAATATCTGCGAGATTGATTTCGATGAGGCGTTCGTATAACGCGTCTTTATCCGGCCCGATTTCGATAAAATCCTTTTCACGCTTCTGTAACGCGAGAAACTCGCGTGTTCTTTTATCCGATGGAAAGATCGAGCTCGTCGCCCCGAGTTCCGCTCCCATATTGGCAATAGTCGCCCGTTCGGTCACAGAAAGGGTGGCAACTCCTTCACCGAAATATTCGTAGACCTTTCCGACGCCGCCTTTCACCGTTTCACGGCCCAGGATGGTAAGAATGACGTCCTTTGCCGAACAAAGCGGATCGAGCCTGCCCGTCAGTTTCACACCCACGACTTCGGGCATTGTCACATAAAAAGGCGCCCCTGCCATGGCCACGGCGACATCCACCCCCCCAGCACCAATCGCGAGCATTCCCAGCCCTCCCGCTGTCGGTGTATGCGAATCCGAACCCAAAAGCGTCTTTCCCGGAATTCCGAACCGTTCCAGGTGAATTTGATGACAGATGCCGTTTCCCGGCCGGGAAAAATATATCCCGTATTTTGCCGCGACCGTCTGCAAATAAATATGATCGTCCATATTCCTGTGATCGGTCTGCAGTGTATTGTGATCGACATAAGAGACGGAAAGTTCCGTCCTGACTCTTTTGATATTCATCGTTTCGAATTGAAGATAGACCAGGGTCCCGGTGGCGTCCTGCGTGAGTGTCTGATCGATCCCGATACCTACTTCCCGTCCGGCCGTCATTTCCCCGTCCACACAATGGGCGCCGATGATCTTGCCCGTCATTGTTCCTTTCATATCACCCCTCCATACAACATCAATATACACCCTACAATATACACATATATGAATTGAGGCAACTGCCAATACAATGAAAAATCCGCCCGCAAAGGAGGTTCTCCGAACCCCGTGTGAGAACTCCCTGTTCATTGACTCGGCACTACATATCTGATATTAATGGAATAAGGCCGGGACGGTCGGGATTATTCAGAATGCCGGGCTTTACCGGTAAAAGAAGAACAGGCAAGGCGTAATGATGAAAACAAACCCTTATGCATCATATCTCTATATATTCATACTTTTTTTGAGTCTCCTCCTTTTCTCATCCTGCTTTTCTCAAAAGAAGGATGCGGAAAAAGAGACGCCACTCCGGCCTTCGGAAAATGAAATGAATCGTATTCCCGACGAGCCTGTTTCGGTCGAAAGCGAAGAAGGTGCCGAAATCCGGAGGAATTCGGGCATTCAAACGACGACGACAGTGAAAGCCGCGGAGAAGGAAAGGACCCTTACCCTGCAGGAAGTGCAACAGGACAAGACGGAAAGTAATTTTTCGTTAGGGTCGCAGCAACACCAGATTTTATTGCCCGCGCTGAGTCAAACGATTCTTTTACCGCGGGATTATATGATCGGACAATTGCCGGATTCTTCTTCAATGGGGCGGGACCGGAAGGCGATCATGAACACACTGAACGTATTTTTCGACGCCTTCGAGAAGGGGTCAATCGAAACCCCGCTGATCGCAGGCGGCGAGAAATCACGGCTCGAGTTCTTTCTTTCACATTATATCGAAGAGGGGATTATTCCCGTAGCGGTACGGTTCGGTGATGTGACAATCGACTCCGGCGGTGAAGCCCGCCTCAGGGTGCGGATCTTTGGTAAAAATAATTCCGCCGAAGGTTCCGTTTACCTCATCAATGACGACAAATGGTATATCTCGGATATACAAATCGATTTTTACGATATTGAATCGGGAGAAAACAAAAACGACGAACCTTACAGACCGGCCGACTATGATGCCGCCGGCGATTATTGAGGCGGGGGAATCAAATGGGAGTAAAAATCAGCAGGATCGAAAAAGAGTTCATATTCAGGAAAATCCAGGACAACCTCATCCCCCTCAAAATAATGTTCGAAAAAACCGAGACTACCGTCACCCTTGCCAGATTCAGCGAAACTGAAATCTTTTTCGACTGCGGGGATGCGGATATTTCCCATATCAGGCAATATGGCGAACTTACCGTTTTTTTTACCTTTGAAAACAGCTATCACACATTCGCATCAAAAATCAGATCAATAACCGGAAATATCATCGGTATAAAACAACCGGAAAATGTCTATAAAAATCTTCAAAGGCAATATGAACGAATGAAAGCGCAGGACAACGTCTCCGTCTATTTCACGACAAAAGGGAAGCGGATCAATATCGATTTTCCGAAAACCCGGGGCGTGCATTTCATTGAAAACGCGACGTTTTCGGACAACTTCGATAATTCGAGTATCGATGGACTCCTAAAAACCTTCAGAAAAAAAATGGACGGGAGGGTTTCGGATAATAAAATCGTCATGATGAGAAACAGGATTCCCGCCACCTACGAAGAAAACCTCATGGCAAAAACCGGAAAAATAATCTGGCTTCCGAAAATCGAAGACGGGTTCGTCATAAAAAGCGTTTTCCCGGAGAAAATCGTTCTTACCCAGAAAGACCTCATGAGTTACGAAGAAGAAGCGGGAACGCCGAAAAGTTCGATCGGGAACAAGATCAGGAACCTGCTCGATAAAAAATTGTCGAAAGGCTATTTTTCACAACTTTATTGCCCCCTGCTCTACAATGTATATCTGGTCGGTTATATCTACCTCCATACGGACGCCGAGTCCCAAAAGACGATCGACATGCATCTTCTCACATATGTTTATGAGTTTTCAAAGATCCTCTGCTTCTCGTTGAAGAAAAACGGCTATTTTAAAGCGATCGATTCACATGATATCGACTATGATGTTCCCCTGATTGATATCAGTGCTTCGGGTCTTCTTTTTGCCCACAATGAAAAGACACTTTCATTGGATCTCCCCCTTCAATCCAGGCTGACCGTGACCCTGAAGATCAAAGTACGGAAAATCGAGATTTTATGCGAAGTGACGAGAAAATACAGGGATAACAATACATTTTATTACGCCTTGAAGTATTTAAAAATCACGCCCGAGGATTTCAGATTCATTTTCGAGTTTATTTACGGAAAAACCTATATTCCGGAAGACGACGAAAACAGGACGGATCTCCTTTCATCCCGGCTTTCCGGCATGTAACCGTCAGGCAGCCGTTCCGGGTCTATCACTGAACGGGGCGCTCAGCGGGACCATAACGGATGATGATAGCAATAAAGAAACCGATACCGGCAGGCTATTTATCTTCCTCGATTTCGACGCCAAAATGTTTTTTGGGAAACCGTTTCTTGACGGCGACACAATTCTTCTTGTTGTTGAAAATCACCCCCATGTTCCAGTACTCCACTGCCGCGAAGAGTGCGTTTCCGCCGTCATTTTCATCACTTTTCTCTGTCCGGAACGAAACGAATTCGGCCATATTCTCGAAATCCTGGCGTAAAAAGCACTCGGTTCGTTTTTTATTGAAATCGTTCCATACTTCGAGGTTTTTAAAACCCTCTCCTTCATCTTCGACGATCAGTTGTGCGGAATGGGAATCAAAATTGTACCAGACCCTCACTTTTTTGTTAATATCGTTTTTATTGCCGTGTTTTACGGCGTTTTTGATCAGTTCACTTACCTGCTGCTCCAGGAGGTTTATTTCTTTTATTTCCGGCGGTGCCTTTTGAACAATTAAAAGCGTAAAATACCGGATTTGCCGGTAATCGCTCGGAAACTCCTTGTAGAACATACCCGTCTTTTCAAAAAGAGGACTCTTTTCATCGACTTTTATTTCTTTAATTTCTTCCGATTCACCCATCATGCCACTCCTTTATTCTGCTTCAATTTTATTAATTGCTTCGTCAATGCTGTTTGAAATCGGGAAATACCCCATAAGCTTCGTTAATTCAATAACCTTCTTAACCGACCCGTGTATATTGGCAATTCGTAATTTCATATTGTTCTTTTTCACCGTGGAACAAATATAAATCAAAGCGCCTATCCCGCTGCTGTCAATATAATCAACCTTTTCGAGATTTATAATATAGTGCTGGATTTTTTTGTCCATCATCTTGAGGATAAGTTCTTTGAGTTTATAGGAATTATAGAGATCCATTTCACCATTGACATCGATTATATAGATTGACCCCGATTTCCTTATTTTCAGTTCCATACAATACGCTCCTTTCTCAAACTGAATGAATCCTCATAAACTCCGTGAAGATTATCATCACCATACAGACATCCTGAAGTCGATTCAATATCTCACATCTATATTATACATATCGTCGGCTTCGCTTACAACCCTCTTCTGTTTTTTATTACGCATTTTGCTTTTCGATCATGATTCCGAAAAACCTCGTGTTACCTTCCCCCTTCCGAATCGACCGTGACCCGGCTTGTTTTGAGGATCGATGCATCAAAAAGGGGTTAAAATGAGGGAATTCATCAATTGACCTTCATAAGAATAAGCGTTTGATCATCATGCTGTTTTTTATTACCGACAAATGCTTCGATATCCGCCTTGATTACTTCAACGAGTTCCTTTGGCGTTTTCTGTGAATTTTTCAAGATGAGGTCGATGAATTTTTCAGAGGAATATTGTTCCCCCTTTGCATTCATCGCCTCGATAATTCCGTCCGTATAGAGAATGATAATATCTCCGCTTTTTAATTTTACCCGTTTCTGGCCGTAGCGCGTCGACGGTTCAATACCGATAGGGAGTCCCTCGGTGTCCAGTGTATCGATTTTTTTCGTCCCGTTTCTATAAATAAGAAGCGGATGGTGCGCCGCATTGGAATAATTGAGTTCCTTGCTTGCCTGGTCATACGTCAGGATGCTCATGGTCGCGTAATGATCGATATCGATTTCTCCTGAAATACCCTTATTTACCCATGTCAGAATCGTGTGAACTTCCCTGTCCGATCGCGTAATGAGGTGAAGGATCGAGCGGATCATCACCATCACCATCGCCGCCGGAACGCCCTTTCCCGCCACATCACAAATGACAAGCGCCAGTTTGTTGCTTTTCAGGTTGATAATATCGTAATAATCGCCGCTCACCCCTTTTGCCGGTTTGGAAAATACTTCCAGAACCGCGCTTTTCAACTTCGGCAGCTTTTTCGGCAGCAATGTCTTTTGAATATCCGCTGCGATCGTGATTTCTCTCTCGATTTCCTTTTTCTCCTGGAGTTCCATGGATTTCTTGATAAAATCTATGGTAAGGGCCGCGTATTCCCCGAATGTTTTAAGGTGCTCGAAATCATTTTCAGTAAAAGCCTTTCCCCGCTCCCTGTTGAGCACGGCAAGAACGCCGAGCACTCTTCTTTCAATGACAAGGGGGATAAGGATAACGGAACTGACAAAAAGCGTGTCATTGAGGACATTATGTTTTAATCTCGGGTCTTCGAATGAGCTTTTTATCAGTGTCGGCTGGCCGGTTTTTGCGACCTCCCCGAAAATTGTCTCACCCAGCCTGATCGGTGTGGATTTGAAATAGGTTTCGAGCCGATTAATGGTCGTTTTTACCACATTCGGTACCGCATATAACGGTGGGAAAAACCCGGAAACAGCCTTTACCATGAGAATATCATCATAATCGTCGATGAGAAGGATGGCGCCCGCATCCGCCGCTGTTGTTTTGACGGTCGATTCAATGACGTAACTGAGGACCTTGTCCTGCCCCACTTTTTCGGCGATGGCACCGCCGAGTTCCCGCATGAACTCAAAAAGCGATTCAAGATCATCCGAAATGAATTTGAGTTCCTGTTCGAGTTCCCTGTCAAACAGGAAATTGTATTTGGAGATGACATAGAGATGTACCAATATAAACAGTGCGAGGATAATACTCTGAAAGACGACCCCTTCATCCGAGACGGGGATGATACCCGAATAGATGACTGTCGCGTTCAAAAGCGGGTAAAAAATGAGCATATTCTTTACTACCAGAATGATGTCCGGGTTTTCCGTGTTGTACTGGGACACGGCAAAGAGCTGGACATCAAGATAAATAGATGTAGCGACAATAATGGCGATATAAATAATCCTGAAATAGGTGGGCAGAAATTGAAAGAATATGACATTGATAAGGACAATCGCGATACTTGCGATATTGAAAACGATAATGGATATATCGTATCCCCGTTTGCCGGTGTAATGCCTGAGCCAGAAAAGGTACAGGAGAAGGATGATACTATCGGATACAAGCAATACACAGAGCAACGAGTCGAAAATCTGAAGTTCCAATGTTGCATCAATGACCCGCAATACGCCGTACAACATCTCGCGGATAAAAAGGACGAGGATTATATAATTGATGAAACGGAAGGCCCCCATGGGTCTTTTAGCCGACACATTCCGCAGATACAGAAATGAAAAGAGAACGGCTATAAGCTTTATGCTATGAAAAGATATTTCTTTAATTATTTCATTTAACAGCCCCAAAAATGCACCTTCCTCTGCTTATTAAAATAAAAAAATTCTTCTCTTTTCTTTTTCGGCTACTTGCTTTTGAATATAAAGTGTATCACTTAAAAATCAATAAAGTCAAGTGGTAGGCTTTCATAAAAATCGCACAAATGGGAAAAGGTCGATAACGCGGACTTTCGCCAGCGTGTATAAATGCGGAAAATAAGCGGTCACAGGATTCGCGTTTTGATCTCACCGCCTCGATGCGGGTTTCGGACGTCTTTGATCGTCGGAGAAGCCTTCGTCATCCAGTGCGAAACACATGGCTATGCAGGCAAAAACATTACCAATAACCAACTCGTGGGAAACCCGTCATAAATAGTATAAATTATCGTTTGCAATACCCCGCTTTTTATTGTTTAATACCGTATGATATATGTCCTTGTTCATATACACAGTTATTCGCAGTTGAAGAAAATAAACAAAGAAGATATGGCGCCGGTCGAAGCGGAATTTGCTTCTATCGGAAGGGCATGCCGGTTCGAACTCATCCGCTTTCAGGAAAGGGAGGGATTCTTTCTCTTTACCCTCGGGGAAGAAGAAAAAAGTGATCCCGGCATGATCGCCCACATCGTTTTCCAGGTGTATGATTTACTTTGTAAAATTCGTGAAGAACTCTTTGGCTTCAATATCATGATCTCGTTCTCCCGGACCGAACCCCCCGAACGTATTTCCGAAAAATTGAAAAAACAACTCTTTTCGCTTGAGAGTGAAGAAAAGATATGGGTAAGCAGGCATGAAAAGGATTATTTCTCAAAATATTTCACCTATACACAGGAAGGGCAATTTTATTATGTCTCCAAAAAACCGGAACGGTTAAAGGAAACGGAGCATAAAGATTCGGTGACATGGGTACGAAAAAGCGTCTATATGAGGTTGAGTGATGAAATAACCCCCCTTATCAATGGAACGGAAAAAGAAAAAATCATACTCATCTACGGAAAACAGGGGACGGGCAGAACGACGATCACCTGCAATATCGTCAAGGATTTTGTTTCTGAAAAACGATTTTCATATGTTCCCCGGCTATATACGAGATTTAAAAACAGATCGTTCATCCATCCGTTTGTCAACAGCATCAATCTGCAGTTGCTCAATGAATTACCCGACCATCTCAGGTCATGGGAAGCGAAGGTGTGGAAAACGCGGGGAGAGATCCTCCATTACCTGAAAAAGAACAGTATAAAGGAACAAAGCCCGGACCACCTCTATGAAGATTTTCTTGCTTCGTATAATCTGTATCTTTCAGGCTATCTGTCGATGATGAACTCACTCCTTATGCCCGGAATCGTTATCTGTGACGATGTCGATACCTACGAACCGTCATCAATGGAAATGCTCAACTCGATTCTCAAGGATTTCCTGGGAAACACATCGTTACTCCCCGTCATTGTTTCGCATCAATCAAAACTCCCGAAGACGTTCGGAAACATGCCCTATCACAAGATTAAAATACCCCCCCTCGAGCAGAACGAGATAAAGAGTATCGGAAGGACCCTGTATCCCGGCATTAAAATATCGAAAAATCTTTGTAATGATCTTGCAGACTATTCAAAGGGAACAATCGTGCCCGTCATGAACTTCTTCCACTACAGTCATATACTGAATCGTTTGGTAAAAGAAAAAAACCATTACGCATGGAAATCAAAGGAGGAAATTCGGCTCGACGAAGGCCTTTCCAATACGAAAGTCATCCTCACCGTCATCACGAATTTCAAAGAGAATGAAAAAGACATCCTTTACTATATTTATCTGTCAAGCGGCGTGCTTACGCGATCCGAACTCACCGAATTCCTCGCTTCGATCGGATTTCAACTGCATCTTATCGACAAGATTTTCCTCCATCTATTTCATTATGGATTAATCTCGACGGGAGAATACATCATTCCCACATTCCCCATGATGAAAAACAAAATCGATGAAATCATGGGAACGAAAACCACATACCTGAAAGACTCCATCGGCGATTATGTGATCGCTATGTGGAAAAACGGAAAAATCAAAAGCTATGTCGTTCTGTTCTCTTTTTTCAAGAATTTGAATAATTATTCTGTCTCCCTGGAAGTGCTTCATGCATTGATCGAAAGAAAAATAAACGAGAACGATTTTACCAATGTGAAACCCTTCCTCGATATAAAAAATCTGAACCTCGAAAAGCATCTGGATGATGAAAAAAAGCATACACTCAAAATGATACTTCACTCAGGACAGCTTAGAATGGCGTTACTGCAAGGAGATATGGAACGGGCGGATAAAATTTGCGTCGATGTGATAGAAAAGGATATCGACGAATATCACGGTTCATCGTTTCGGGCTGAACTTTTTCTCAATATGGCCCATTATTCGCTGCTCAAAGGTGAAAGCGAGGAAGCGGTCAAATACAATAAAAAATCACTCATGGATTATCAGGAACACGGTACTCCGGAGAATGTCGCCCGGGCTTACATCAACCTCGGTGCCATCATGCTGGCAAACGAAAAAATCGAGGATGCCTTCGATTATCTCAATGTGGCGTTACGGACATTCCCTGACGGCGGCCATCCGTATACTAAAATACTCATCATGATTCTGATCAGCGGGACACTCTTCATGCAGGGTAATATATCAAAAGCGATCGGTATTTCGGAAGAAGGAAGAGAATTAGCCGCATCCGCGGGAAAAAGAGAATGGGAATTGTATCTCCGCTTTTTTACATCGCGTATGTTGTTCGAGCTCGGTCTTTACGCCGAAGCGCACGCCGCATTGATGGAATGTCTTTCCCTCACCTCACTTTACTATATCGATAAGGCTCGCCCGGTGATAAGGGCATGGCTTGCCAGAGTGACCATTTATTCCGGTAAAATCCTTAACGGCATATCGCTTCTTTTGTCCCTTGAAGAAAACAGGGAAACGCTTTATTTCCTCAGTGAAGGATATTTTTTCCAGAAACAATATAAAAAGGCCCTTGAAAGTATTGAAAAGAGTATAGGAAAACCATACGAACAAAAACACGTTCCGGATGAAATTATTACCTGGGAGAACGGCTATTCGGCAATCGAAGAAAAATGTTTTCGAACCTCGGATCAGGATTCGATATTTACCCGTCTCCTTTATGCATTTAAAGCGTATATGGTCAGTCTCAATGGAAATCTGAAAGAAGGAATTACAGAGTTCTATAAAATAACGAGGGGTGAAAAAACATCACCGGTCGATCCCTACAACTGTCTTTATTATTTTCTCTATTCGCTGGTACTCCAGGGCTCGAAGGATGATGAAATAGACGATTCCCTCACCATCCTCAACAAGGCATTCAAGCAGCTTCAGGAACGGGCGAGTAGAATCGAAGTGCCATCGGACAGAACGAAATTCCTGCTAAAAAACTTCTGGAACCACAATATCTTTAACGAAGCCAAGAAGAAAAATCTTATCTGACCGCCCTCTTTCAAATTACTTGACTATATACCCGTTCCCTTGTATACTTATAGAACCGGATACTATAATACTATCGATGCATTTGGCTAACCTTTATCCGGTAATCCTATCCGAGGAGTGAAGGAAAATGCAGATAATCGACCTCTTCATTCTCCTTTTGATCGTAAGCTCCGGTGTGTTTGCCTATGTGAGATTAAAAAGGCAGATGCTTCGGGCAAACGCCGAAAACATAGGTGCCATGGAAAAAAGGGAATTGATACGCCGAATATTCGAAAAATAATCCCGCCTTTTTATTTATTATACTTTTTCAAAACGATCTTCTTGCCGCCGTGCTTGAAGTCTATCGTATCGATGTTCTTGAGGACCACATTCATCGAATGATTGTTCGCATTTGACCGGTAATAGGGAAAGATGTCTGCGGTCGACAGATAACGTGAATCGACAATCACGACAGTGCAGCATTCCTTATCGCTTCGAAAGGCGACATAGATCGGTTCGGTGTGTCTGTCCCGTGAATGGTAATACATGTTGAGGGCCTCATACATGGCGAATTTGGTATTCCGGATCGATTGGTCGTGAAACATAAAGGTGTCCATCACGCCGAGTGTATTGCTGATCGCCCGTTCAAACTCCAGCGGATGCCTGATCGCCACAATAGAGACATTCGTCATCGTATCGAATTCATTATCAAGATCAAAGCAGCGATACTTGTTGTCAAGAGCCGCTTCAATGATAATGAGGGTGACATCGTCGCCCAATTCCTTTGATTTCATAAAGGCCCTCAACTCACGTTCGACCTCATCCACCTGCGCCTTGACATTATATGTCGAGGTCGCAAGGAGTATATCCTTGAGCCGTTCAAGACCGAAGGTCTCATCCCCGTTTGAACACTCGGTAATACCGTCGGTGTAAAAAATGAGTCTGTCGCCCTTGTTGAGTTCAATTTCTTCTTCTTCATAGAGAGCCTCTTTATTGAGTCCCATGATAAGGCCCTTTTCCTTTATGCTCGACTCGATCGCTTTCAGGTCGTTTCGATAGATAAGAAGATGCGGATGACCTGCGTTCGAATATTTCACCCTATTGGTAATAAGATCGACCAGACAATATGAAGCGGTAAAAAAAAATTCGTTGGTATGGAGGTTTGTACACATGTCTTTATTGACCTGGCTTAATACCCTTGCCGTCGATATATTGTTCATTGCGTGAAGATAAAAAGACATTTTTGCCATGGCGGCGATAAATGCCGCCGGGATTCCATGACCGGAGACATCGGCAAGAATGATGCCGATAAGGTCCGAATTGATCTGAATAAAATCATACAAATCACCCCCGACATCCTCCATGGGATAATAATAAACGGCCGTTCTGAGTTCGGGCGGTTGCGGGAGAGATTGGGGAAGGATGCCGCGCTGGACGATTCTCGCCAGGGTAAGCTCCCTGCTTAACTTGGTATAGGCACGTTCGAGTTCCTTGTTCTGATCGGCGAGCTTAAGGGATGTGGCCAGCACCTGCCGCTGAAGATTTACCAGTTCGTTCCTTATACGTTCTTCCTCCGTTATGTCGCGTGCAAATTCCACCATTTCAATAATCGCCCCGTTTTTGTCGTAGAGGGGAAAACAATGAACGTCGTATATTCTTTCGTCGCTGACGCTGATCTTGAACGAGGTCTTTTTCCCCTCTTTCATAATATTCGAAATGGGGCATTCCGGACAGACCGTGCTGCGCCGGTAAAGTTGCGTATAACAAAGCTGGCCCAATATATCCTGAAACGTTTTTTGCAGGAGTGATTCATATTTTTTGTTGAGTCTGGTAATACGGTAATCGTTATTCACGGAAAAAATGGGTTCCGTAATGGAATCAAAAATCGATTCAAGATGATGTTTTGATTGAGAAACGTCATTGTGCATCATGGACATCACCCTGTAAACACGAGGCCTTCCCGTTTTGTTTCATACAGGATTCACAATACAGTAAAAAGAAATACTTTATCAAGTGGAATAAAGAGATATTTTTACCCGTTTTCATGTGGTGCGGAAAATCGCGATAATACCCTGTCTGCTTTGAAAAATCGTTCAGTCTGATATGATTATTCTATGAATGCCCCTCCCAGAACCTTCATTACCCGGGCGAGTACCTTTTTCCGGTTCAGGGGCTTGACAATATAATTCTTTGCGCCTAAAAGAAGGGCTTTCTTTACATATTCCTGTTTTCCGATAGCGCTTACCATGACGACTTTTGCGTTTTTATCGAATTCCAGAATTGACTGCAGGGAATCGATTCCGTTCATGACCGGCATCGTGATGTCCATGGTAACAAGATCGACTTTCGGATGATGATTTTTATATTTTTCCAGCGCTTCCTGGCCGTTCGAAGCGACATCGATGATATTAAAACCCTCGGACGTAAGAATCTGGGCTATCTGTTTTCTTACAAACATCGAATCATCGACAATCATCACCTGGTACGGAGATTCATCTTCCTTGAGGCCTCCGGGACGTTTCACATTGATGCTCGGAAAATCAGATTTTGTTCTAATTCTGCCGCTCCTTAGTCAATAAAATATATATATATCTTAATTCTTTTCATGTCCTTATTCAAGTACATTTTTTGGACCCGTCAGCTTTTTGATTTCTTTTCAGGCCATGGCGATTACCTTCCATTCCCCATCGATACGTGCAAAAAAGTAGTATATATATCCCGGCCAGAAAGGAATCCCGTTACAATACTCCTTCCGTACAGAGGCAATGAGGACGTAGACTCCTTCCGGATAGAGGTCCGTAAATCGATCCGTCCCGATGACGGCGTAATTATCCCGATCGAGCAGATCGGCGGCGGTATACCTGCCGCTGTTGAATCCGCTATCATCAAAAAAACCCTGAAAAGTAAGTTCGATTTCGGAAAAATCAACTGTTGTACCGAGGGGAAGAATCGTCACCTTTTTATTGAGATACACCTTGATACCGGTCATATCCCTTTTCAGAAACGCATCGACCGCATCGAAAAAGGCTTTGAATATACCGGCCGAAACACCGGCATCATCGATCGCGGCGACCACCGGTGCCGTATGGCCGATACCGAACACACGAAATCTTTCCCCGTCACGCCTGAAGTAGTATGTCTGCTCTTTTCCCCTGAAAAACGGATGGACGGTTACCGGTTCCTCACGGGGCTTGATCGTGAACACGTAACTCTCACCGTAACATGATGTTACCGTCCGGGGGGCGTCGGCGACAATAACCGACTCATAATCATAGAGTTCTTCAGGCATAATCCTATGGCCAGATCGTGGCGTGGTATTGTCCGCCATGGCCTCCGCCAATTCCCGTTGCGTCATAAACCGGTTATTCTCTCCGATAAAAACCATGCTGTCGAAAAACCCGCTTACCCCCGACCGTTCGCCGAAGAAAAGCAATCCCGTCATCCGCATAAAGCGGCAGGTGAGGAGATTTTTGAGGTCCTCTTTATTTTCGAACGATTTTTCAACCTCGTTTATCCGGTCAAAGCAGTTCGCAATAAAAACCGGTTCATCCGCTTCCACGCCGATGTGTTCCGGATCAAATCCGGGATAAATCGAATATGCCAGGCGCATATAGAATCTTCCCGATTCTTTTCCCATCGACATATACTGCCTGCCGACAAGATAATATGCCTCTGCAAGTCGTATTTTCGAGGCGTGAGAATAATGTCGATAATACTGTGCATGGCTTAACGTCGAAAGCATGCATGCCAGGATTACGGCGAAGAGATATCTTTTCATTGGCATCTTCCGTCTCTTCTTCATTATAGTATAGTGACGGGAGTAAATATGTCAAGAAGACTCCATCAGATTCCTATGAAGCCGCCTGAAGGATTGAAGGGACACCGGCGGTATGCTATACTATAATCATTATAGTGCCTGACGTCGATCTCCGGATATCCGCAAGGGGGGATACTAATGAGAGATAAACGCGAATATAAACGAAAGACATTTTTAATCAAAACGATCGTAAAAAAAGTACTGCCGAACGGCGACACGTCGATAATGGAGTTCGTTTCAACCAATCTGTCCGAAGGCGGAATTTTTATTCTTTCCGAAGATCTTTCGATATTCGATCTTGGAGAAGAGTTCGATATCATCGTTGATTATAATAAAAAACGGTATTACGAAGGAAAAGTGAGGCTGGTGCGATCGGCACGGAATTTCTCGAAAGCCAATGAATTGAAAAAAAGCGGTTACGGACTTATGTTTCTGGCGCATCCTTCGGCGCTTGCGCCGTCTTCGGCACCGGGAAAAACGACCTTGATGAATAACGACGAGCGGGAGTAGTTCAAGTTCAAATGCCGCCAGCAAAGGAAGTGATATCCTTATGTGAATGAAAGGCCGCATATCGGCCCTCTCAGTATCTGAACGCGCTCCCGCCGATAAACTCACGTAAAATGGATTCGGAAGGGACCCATTGCGAGGTGATGGGTATAAAATTAGTCAAAAACGATAGAAGGCGTTTTGCTTCGTTATATTCTTCGACATCGGGTTTGACGGTTTTGAGAAGCGGTTCGGCATAGACCTTGAGAACGGCGAGTTCATAATCGAGTGCGGAATTAAATGCCGAATCGGAAGAGTTCTGAAAGGGAAAAATATTGATGCTTTCCCCACGCTTTACCGATTGCCACATCTTCAGGGTCTCTCCGGCCGTATACCCCCTGAAGGTATTATCCCGCACCATTCGCCGAATGAGGCGGTTATCGGTTGTCGAAATCCTGTTATGGTCGTCAAGGTTCAACTGCGTGAGTGCCGAAACATAGATCTTGTATTTCATCTCCGGCTTCACCAACGATGTCAGTCTGTCATTGAGAAAATGAATCCCTTCGCAGATGAGAATGCCTTTTTCCGGCAGCTTCAGGGGGGTTCCTTTATTCTGTCTCCTGCCGAGAATGAAATTGTAATCGGGAACCTCCACCTCCCTGCCCTCAAGCAATGCCTTCAGGTGCCTGTTGAACAGGAGGATATCCAGCGCATCGAGTGTTTCGAAATTGTAGTTTCCTTCGTCATCCCGCGGCGTCTCTTCCCGTGAAAGGAAATAATTGTCGATCGACAACTGGACGGGTGTCATACCGAGTACGCGAAGCTGGATCGCCAGTTTTTTGGCAAACGTCGTTTTGCCTGACGAGGTGGGACCCGCGATCGCGATGAGACGGACCCCCTTTCCCCGCTGCTGTATGCGGTCCGCTATTTCCGATATCTTCTTGTTGTGCAGGGCTTCCGCTACCTGGATAAACTCTTTTATTTTCCCGCTTGAAATCAACTCGTTCAGCGCCCCCACGCAGTGGGCGTTGAGGATCTTTCCCCAGGACTTATATTCCCTGTATATGGAAAACAGAACGGGATTGTCCTTGAAACGCTGTATTTTACCCGGATTTCCGAATCCGAAATACCGCAGCAGGAATCCCGACTGATAATTGATAATGTCGAATACCTTGAGGAATCCCGTCGAAGGGACGAGCGGACCGTGAGAAATGTCGAGAAACTCACCGCACTCATTGACGGGGATCCTGGAATCGTTTCTATAGGCGAGAAGTTTCACCGTATCGGGCTGATTGTTTTTCCTGAAGTAGTCGACCGCGTCGGTATAGGAAACAAGTCTCCTGGTCACCGGAAGATCGGAAGCCACGACCGCTTTCATATGTTCGAGAAGCATATCGATATCGCGCTCTGAAACGCAGTCCAACCCTTCAAAATAATAGAAAAACCCTTTCCCGAGCGAGTGGCTTATGATGAGTCGTCGTTCGGGGAACAGTTTTTTTGCCGTAAGACTTAAAAGGAAACAGAGGGACCGGCGGTATATATTGGTCCCTTCCCTCGAATCGAGCCTCACCGCGTGTATCTCACTGTTGACGACGATTTTATAGGTAAAACTGGTGATCTCGTTATTCACCCTGGCCGCGATAACGGGATATTTCGTCCCGGAGAACTCCTCTTCACAAATAATGTCCCTGACGATTGTGCCGGCCTGATACTCTTTTGACCGGCCGGACGGAAATCGAACCGCTACCTTCATTCCATGCTCCCTGTTTTTCAAACAATCCCGAATAACATCCTCTGAAGGAAAGACGCCGTGTACCGCCGCCCGTCTTGTTACACCCTATATTTCTTCCGAACGCAAGGTTCGTGCGATGGTGATCCCCGTCTCTTTCGACGTCTGCACGAGTACCGGGGCGGTGATTTCCCTTCCATGCTCGTCAACAAGAAGTTTGACGACAGGATATTTCGGATTTTCCGAATTGGTTTTATAGACGATCCCTTTCGCGTTGTTCGAAAGCAGTACGAACGTACCAAGGGGAAAAATCGACAGGGTGAAGACAAGCGCTTTCAACACGGTCTCGTCGTACCTGTGTTTCTGCGCGGTAAGCAGGAAGAGCATCGCTTTATGGCCGTCGACCGGTTCCTTGTACGGCCGTTTTGAGACACTTGTCTCGAATGAACAGGCAACCGCGATGATCCGGGAATAAAACGATATCGCCTCTCCCTTGAGTCCGCGCGGATATCCGCTTCCGTCCATCCGTTCATGATGTTCGAGGGCGACCGCGGCAATAGGCTCGGATACGGAAAAATTTTTCAGCATTCTGTACCCCCAGAGGGTATGTGTCGCGATCGTTTTCTTTTCCTGCTGACTGAGTTCGCTTTTCCCCATATACAATGCCCTTGGCACCTTCATCATGCCGATTTCGTGAAGCACGGAAGCCAGCCCGAGATCGATCAGCTTGTGCGGCGGCAGCTTCAGATATTCACCGATACCCAATGAGATGAGCGTCGAATTGACGATATGGGGAATGAGATAATTTTCGACCGGATGTTTTTTCGCGGTAAAGCCAAGGAGGTAATCCCGGTCCTCTTTCAAGGTATTGATTACCTCTTTGATCTTCATCGTCAGGGAGGCGATATCAAGATCATTCTTCCGTAAAAAATTATTGATGAAGGTGTCGACATATTCGATAAAGTCAAAATAGAAGGTCATTATTTTCTGATGATTTTCACTTTCCTTAATCGATATATCGAACCCCCCTTTTTTCACCTCCGGTGATACGACAATTGTATCGCTCGGATGATTGACCGTATCGCCTTCGGTAAAAACATGCGAATAATTCCACTCTTTCAGTCGATCGACGATTTCCTGTGTAACCGGAGTATCCGGAAGAAGGAGGATATAACCTCCATCGATGAAAACCGGGGCGGTAAAATATATATGAGGGGCGAGTGTCGATACGGGAATATTTTTCATCAATACAACCTCCGGTTGACCATGTTTGAAGAAACAATTACACTCTTTTTATCATTATAGGAGAAAATTGATGAAATTTAAAACTATTTTTATAATTTTTAATGCGATAATCATTCTTTCCTTTTTATTTTTTTTTACCATGCCGTTTTTTATCATCGGATTCGACCAGTTCCTTCATAGTCTGCCCAAATACTGGATAACACTCACCCTCTTTCTCGTCACCCTCGGAATCCTCAACTCATATTTTATCAAAAACTGGAAGTTTTTTAGCTATCTCGAAAATGAAGACTGGTACGGTCTCATCAACTATCTGGAAACAAGAATCTATCAAAAAGACAGGATATCGGGATATTCGATAAAAATTCTTCTCAACTCCTACCTGTGTACCTCGAATATCGAGGGGATGAAACGACTGGAGTATTACATCAAAGGTAAAAAACCTTCATTGATTGCCTCATACGCGGTCCAATTCAGCATCCCCTACCTGATTTCCGGCAACGCGTCGGAATCCGAAGCCTTTTTCGAAAAACTGCTGCGGTTAAAGAATCTCAAAAGCAGGGCCTGGATAATGTGGAATTACGGTATAAGCCAGATGCAGCTGAACAAACTCGGACAGGCGAAAGACACCTTCGCCGCGCTCATATCTCCTTCACAGGACCACATTGTTTTTCTGCTTTCGATGTTCATGATAAAAAACCTTCCCGGTCTCGATGATTCCGATAAAGAGAAACTCGAATCGGGGAAGGAGGCCTTTCTCCGTCTCTACACAAAAAATAAATGGATAAAAAAACTGGACAAACAGAAATCCAATATTCAGATAATGAGTCTCTATCGAATCATTAAAGAGGCAACGGACTGGATATTCCCGGAAAAAGATAAAAAAGAGGCAGAAGACGGGAAACAACCCGACAAATCGACTGAAATACCGATTCCCGACGAAACAGGAACGGATATTGCGCAGAATGCGACCGGTAACGGTGAGAAATGACCGTATCGGGGTGATCGTAACGCTATCGAATAGGAGGGTAAAAACCGATTAACGGAATAATCGAAAAAGAAAACTGCCGTTTTCACCGTTTTTTTCGTGAATAGATATTGACATAATTTATATTTGTGTTATTAATGATCAGCAAGAATTGCCGCTGTAGCTCAGTCGGTAGAGCAGAGGACTGAAAATCCTTGTGTCATCAGTTCGATTCTGATCGGCGGCACAGGAAGGGGTTATCCAAACTTTTTGGACAGCCCCTTTTTTTTATAGAAGTATCCTTATTCCAAATCCATCATGCGTAAAAACTCGTCTTCGTCGACCACGGAAATACCAAGCGAACGGGCCTTATCCAGTTTGCCGCCCGCCCCCGGACCGGCAAGAAGATGAGTCGTTCTGGTTGAAATTGAAGAGGTGACCCTCCCCCCACGTCTCTTCACCTCCTCCATCGCTTTCTCCCGTGGTTTGAACCTCCTGAAGCTGCCCGTCACACACCAGGTCTGCCCCCTGCATATCTGTTCCGGTTCCGGTCCGGACCGGTCTTCGGGTTCGGAAAAAGAAAGCCCCGCCTTTTTCAACCCGTCGATCCGTTTCCTGACCTCCGGGCGGGAGAGTTCCCCGATAATGGTAAGGGCCGTTTTTTCACCGATCCCGTCTATCGCCACGAGCGGTTCGGTGTCCTTGTTACCGGCCGCTTCGAGCAGGCTGTCGATAGACCGGTACCCCGCCTCGATAAGAAGTTCCGCGACCTTCGGACCGAGTTCCGGAATACCGAGGGATTGCAGCACAATTCGATACGGCTTTTTTTTACTCTCTGAGATTCCCTTTTTAAGCAACCCCACTTTTTTTTCTCCGAATCCCGGTTCATGCAGCAGCCTGTCGGGATCAAACCGGTATATATCCTGAATGTCCCTGACATATCCATTTTTGTAAAGCAGATCGATCGTTTCCGGACCGCAGTAATCGATATCCATCTGTCCTTTCCCGACAAAGAAATAAAGCCTGCCCCTGTTTTTCGCCTCACATTCTTCATTCGTACAGAAATGATGCGCGCCTTTCTTTTCGAGCCTGCTCCCGCACGACGGACAGGATTCGGGCATATTCCAGATACGTTCGGCGCAATGTTCTGAAACGGATTCCGCGGAAGGGATCACGTCTCCCCGCTTGGAAACCACGATCACATCTCCCTCACCGAGTTCGAGAATATGAACGTATTCTTCATTATGGAGGGTGACATTGGTGATTACCGAGCCGGATATTTCGACGGGTTCGACCCGTGCGACCGGCGTTATCCGTCCCGTCCTGCCGACCTGTACGTCTATCTTCTTTACCCTTGTCAGTCCTTCGGGGGATTCGAACTTGTACGCGATCGCCCAGCGCGGATGATGTCCCGTGTAGCCGAGTGCTTCCCGGGCGGGTATTTCATTGACCTTGATGACGAGTCCGTCGATTTCATAGTCCAGGGAGCTTCTCCGTTCTCTTTCCGATGCTATAAAGGACTCCATATCGTCGATCTTCCCGGTCCTCCAGTGCGGATGCCTTTTCCTTATTTCCTCGAGATCGGTCCGGTCGGAAAAAACGCCGAGTGTCCCGTTCAGTCTGAACCCCAACTCTGCGAGGTTTTCCAGTATTTCTATATGGGTCGAAACGGGCGCCGCCGAAAAGCCTTCGTAGGTAAAAATATCGAGTGGGACCGAGGCGACTTCCGAACTTTTCACCCGCCGCAATGTTCCCGACGCGAGATTCCTGGGATTTGCATACGGGATTTCCATTGACGAGTTTATACGGTCGAAATATTCGACAGGGAGAAATATTTCACCGCGGACCGCCAGCGTCACCGGTTTCGGGAGTTTCAGCGGAACGGCTTTTATCGTCATGACATTTCCGGTAATATCGTTTCCCCTGATCCCGTTTCCCCTCGTGACCGCCCTGCTCAATCTCCCTTCTTCATAGTAAAGGACGATCGAAGCGCCGTCGATTTTTTCCTCGACAACGAACGAAAGGGGCCTTTCCGCGTTTTTTTCCGTTTTCCCGATCCATTCCTTGACGGCTGCGAAACTCGTGCATTTGTCGAGACTCAATACGGGGATGGTATGTTCGACCTCCGGAAAACTCTGCGAGATATCCGAACCTACTTTCATGGAGGGTGAATCCGGATCGGCGAACTCCGGATATGTCTTTTCGAGAAGCACCAGCCTGTCCATCAGTCTGTCATATTCTGCGTCGCTTACCTCAGGCCGTGAAAGCACATAGTATAGATGCTGATAGCGATAGAGCAGCCTTCTCAAATTCCCGATTTCCGCCTTGATATCTTCCTTTTCCATTCGGATTCTCCGTAATTCAAATGTCGGCGTCTTTTGATTCCCTTATCGAATAAAAAGCCCCCGTATCACGGCGCATCGATCTTCCTCAAGGACACGGGGGTGCCGTTCTTTTTATGACACCTTTCGACGCTTGATCTATCATAGCCGATCGAAAAGGTTGATTCAATAAAAAAAGGCGGCCGAATCAACCGCGGCCGCCTTTTTGTATCCGATCGTACGGTACCCGCCGGTTACCAGCAGATCAGTGCCCAGTAAAAATCGATCTTGCTCTGCGGAATGTCCGGGCCCACGCTCCCGTGACCCCAGAAATGATCGTTCCAGTTCCAAATCCAGTTGCCCCCCGAATCAATCATTCCCGCGCCCATCACGACACCGACCCTGTCGGAAGGCTGATCCGTGTTGATCGCTTTGAACCATGAAGCACGGACGGTCATATCGCTGTCGACCATATTTGAAGCGAATGCGTTCGTGAATCCGGAGTTCGCCTGCGCGTTCGTATGAAATCCCAAAAGCAGGTGGAGACCGTCGAACTCCTGGCGCCATCGCTCGAAAAGCGAGAGCGGCGGGTAACTGACATTCAACACCTGGCAGGAATAAAGGGCCAGCCATTCGAGGTCCCTGTCCCCCCAGTCGTTATCCGCATCATTGTAATCCAGTTTATAGTCGTCGTGGGTAGTATCGACAAAGGTAAATCCGGTCGGACTGCCGTGGCCGACATAGAGGGTGATGTCGGTATTGTCGATGTAATAATAATCCATGGGAGATTTGAAATCCTGTTCCCACGCGCACTTGCCTTTCCACTGAAAGCGTTTTGCGACCCCGTCTGCGAGCATCTGGTTGACGAACCCCTGTTCGAGGTCGCCGAACTGATTGGTCACGGAGTTCTCCGTTCCGAACTGCCTGTAATTCGCGATAATCACGGGCGGTTGAATGGTGGCTGTTGCAGTAAAGGAAGGATCCAGCGCTACGGCCGTTCCCGCCGTCACGGAAATCCCGTTCTGATCCGTAATTGTGGCGGATATATATTGTCTATCGATCTTTGTCCGCGCATCGAGTTTATAGACAAGGACTTCGTTCCCGGATGTTTTTATGCTTCCGCCGATATTCCACTGAATATCATAGGGGGGCGCACCGCCGCGAATATCCACTTTCCCCTTCAAGACGTCGCCATCGAATGAGGCTTTGACAATCGCGGAGGGAACATATCGGAGATCGCGGACGGCCGGAATTAATTCATCGAGTCGAACGGTCTCCTCGTTATTACCCTTTTCGGTAATCGAGCAGAGATAGTGCGGAACGATCACCTTCACATTTGCGTATGCAAGCGGCGGGGCGTAATAGACGAGCCGTGTGGAAATCCCGATTTCTTTCCCGTATGTTTCACGAAGCCGTTCTTCCACTTCTTTCGGTGTCAAAAGTTCGACTGCGGCCCCTTCCTTGAGATCCCTGTCGGCGACGAGAAGGTTGGTCACCGTACCCCGGGGATCGAATATTGCCATCGTCTTTGAGCCGGCCCCGGTCAGGGGGATTCCTTTCAGGTACCGGTTAAATCCGACTTTTGTGTCGATCCCGACCCTGAAAAAATTTCCGGTTTCGTTTTCGCAGATAACCAGTTCACTGTTTTTGACAAACTCTCTGGCTTCGAACGTCAAAAGACCGGCTTTTTTAAGCGCGCCGCCGAATCTTTCCAGGGCTTTTTCCCCCGGATATGCCCGAATTTCTTTCAGGGCTTTCATGTCGATACTTTCGGCAATCGTCTTGTTGCCGTCCTCATCGGAGGATACATCCCGAAGCTGTCTTGTGGGGACCAGTTGAAAGCGTTCCGTATCGACAAACGAGAGTAGCCCGTTTTCATCCGGCATCCCCTTCATCCCGCCGAACTCATCCCCAAGCCCGAGAGAAGAAGCAAGGACATAGGCTTCTTCTTCCGTAACGCCTCCCTTGACGACAAGATAGACCGGCATTGTTGACTGAATATCATCCTGCGAATAAATATATCCCGCCTGAATCAGGATAACCAGAACAATCGCAATACCGACAATTCCTTTTCTGTTGACCATATCATTCATCCTTTCATAGATTGATTTCGAGAATGTGAAATGATTAATTTCTACAAACCTGCAGAATCATTTCTAAAATCCTGCATTCTCTGGTAAAATAAAGGACGAACTTACCATTTTGTCACAACAGGCGAGATTTTTCAGGAAGAGACCGGCATGTGACGGACGCACGCCGGCGATGTTATATAGACACCTGCCGGTTGCCCGAGAGACGTGGCCGGGCTAGTTGATATACTTGACAAAGGCGTCCCTGTACCCCAACGCCTTGAACCGGAAAAGAAGCGTGTCGCTTTCATCCTTGTTAAGGGGGCCGACCAGGACTTTATAGATAGTGATTTTTGTATGGGCTATCTCATAAATTTTCACCGGATATAAATTCGTGAATCTTTTCTGTATCGAAGAGGCAAGCTGCTTTTCCGCGTACGCGCCAAGCTGAATAAAATAGTAACCGGGAACAAGTAACGCCGTTTCGGTTTCATCGATTCTGTGTGAAGCGTCTGAGACAATTTCAGTTATCTCCCGGTCATCGCGGGTCCCCGGAGGATGGGGGTCCGCCTCTTCAAGGGTTATCTCGACAATCTCCTCGTAGGTTTTTCCTGCATCGGTCGTCGTTTTTTCACCATCTTCATGGAGAGGCGGTTCTTTTGTATCAAGTGCGATATCCTTTTCCTCATCAACCGTCGGGGTTTCATGGGTCGGATCGGGAACCGACTTCTCCTTTTGCGGGACATCGGG
>JAFGHO010000113.1 GCA_016930085.1 Spirochaetales bacterium | reverse complement strand
GCTTTTAATTCTACAATAATTTTCTTTTCGATGACTAAATCGGCGTAAAAAATACCAATGTTTTTACCTTTGTAGAATACCGGGAATTGCTGTATATATGCCGATATACTTGACGTACTGTGCCCGTTCGGGTTACTATGACGTTCGTATTGACAAGCCAGGATAGCTCAGCCGGTAGAGCAGCTCACTCGTAATGAGCAGGTCGTGCGTTCGAGTCGCATTCCTGGCTTTTTTATGCCTAACCTCCTTTCATGGCTGCAACATTGCAACGTCTGTCCCAATTTCTGTGAGGTCGACAGACTCCGGGGAAAAAAAGGAAAATGCAGATCGGGGCGGGATATCGTCATTTCCTCCGCCAACCTCCACTATGGCGAAGAGCCCGTCCTTGTCGGAAAAGGCGGTTCGGGAACCATATTCTTTACCGCGTGCAACCTCTCGTGCGTCTTCTGCCAGAATTACGACATCAGCCAGCTCGACTACGGAAAAACAATCAGCCGCCAGGAACTGATCACCATCATGTTTCACCTCCAGTTGAGGGGCGCCGAGAATATCAACCTCGTTTCGCCGACCCATCAGGCGCCGCAGATCTTCGAGGCGATTGTGACCGCCAGAAAGAAAGGCCTCCGTCTGCCCGTGGTCTACAACTGCGGGGGGTATGAAAATCCGGATTTTATCAGGGAACTCGACGGCCTCGTCGATATCTATATGCCGGATTTTAAATACGGGAGAAACGAAGCCGGAGAGCGCTATTCGTGCGTCAAACAATATACCGATTATTGCATGAAATCGCTGCTCGAAATGCAGCGGCAGGTCGGTTCACTCAAACTCGACGCATCCCACGTGGCACGGCGCGGACTCCTGGTCCGGCATCTGGTGCTGCCCGAGGGAACCGCCTTTTCAAAAGAGGTCATCGATTTTATCGCGGACAGTATTTCTGTTGACACCTACCTCAACATCATGGATCAATACAGACCGGCCTACAATGCCGCCGACTATCCACCGCTCAAGCGCCGGCCGTTCAGGTATGAAATCGACGAAGTGGCCGAATACGCGAAAAAAAGGGGACTTAAACGGATATTGTGTTGAGAGAGTGAGGGTAAACGGCCGGCTGTCCGATGCGATTCACGAACAACCGGTCGTGGAACCGCATGTTTCGCATTTGAGGCACGTCCCGTTCCTGATAAGGGTAAAATGTCCGCAGAACGAACAGGGCTCGCCCTCATATCCCTTGAGACGGGCGGTATGTTCGGGACCGTTCACTTCCTCTACCCCATCATTCTCTTTTTCTTTCGGGTCGTCCGCCGTCATGGTCGAGGTGGCGATAAGGTCGTCCGGCTTAACCTGGACGAGGTCCGTTCGTTTTAGATAATTCAGGGCAAGATCGCGGAAAATGAAATCGAGGACGGACGTTGCCATTTTGATATTTTCATGGCCCGCCACGACCCCGTTCGGTTCGAATCGTGTAAAGGTAAAGGCATCGACCAGCTCCTGAAGAGGTACTCCGTATTGCAGTCCGAGTGAAACGGCGATCGCGAAACTGTTGAGAAGGGACCTGAACGCCGCCCCTTCCTTGTACATGTCGAGAAAAATCTCTCCGAGCCGTCCGTCTGAATATTCGCCTGTCCTCAGGAATATGCTGTGCCCCCCGATTCGTGCCTTCTGGGTATATCCGTTTCTCCGGGAAGGAAGGGGCTCCCTTCTGCTTTCCGCCCGGCTTTGTGCTTCGACGGCGTCTTCCCCTCCGGCTTTTCCGTTTTTTGAATACCGTCGTGCAATCGAACGAACGATTCTGAGTGCCGGGTCGCTTTCCTGATAACTGGAATAGAGGGGCTGACTCAGCTTCGAACCGTCCCGGTAAATGGAAATCGATTTGAGCATCTTTTTCCACGAAGAAAGAAATGTTTCCTTCACCTCCCCGATCGTGACCGATTGCGGCATATTGATAGTCTTTGAAATGGCGCCGCTTATAAACGGCTGTACGGCCGCCATCATCTCGATATGGGCCCTCCATGAAATGAATCGCGTTCCCGTCTTTCCTCCCGGATTCGCGGTATCGAACACCGGGTAATGCTTCTCTCTGAGGTGCGGGGCTCCCTCCACCGTGAAGGTGCCGCAGGCGTAACGGTCCGCTGCCTCGATCTCGACGTCCGAAAACCCCAACGCCTTAAGCAGCGAAAAGCCGGGCGCCTTCCGGACAGCCTGTGGAATATCGAGGTGTTCGTCGATCCACCCGCCTCCGATCGTCTCTTCGGTAAAAATATGGGTGATGGAAAAGGCCGATGGAAGAAGGCGTTCGATCCGCCCCAACAACTCGTCCGTGAACCCTTTCTCTTTCAGCGTTTCATATGAAATTGCCGGCGATCCTTCGAGCGTCCCGTGTCCCAGACAAAACCGGACGATCTCCCGGATCTGTTTCTCCCGGTACCCCAATTTTTTCAGGGCGGGAGGAATCGAGGTGTTGATGATCTTCAGACTGCCACCCCCGGAAAGCCGCTTGAACTTGACGAGACTGAAATCCGGTTCGATGCCCGTGGTATCGCAATCCATGACCAGTCCGATCGTCCCGGTCGGGGCGATCGCGGATACCTGGGCGTTCCTGAATCCGTATTTCATTCCGTCTTCGAGTGCCGTGTCCCATGCCTCGACCGCCGCCTCATACAGTTCCTCCGGAACCCCCTCCTTTTCCAGCCCTTTCGGGGCGATGCCGAGTCCCTCATAGGTATCGGGATGCGCGCCGGCGGCCGCCCTGCGGTGATTACGGATGACCCGGAGCATATGTTCCTTGTTCGCTTCATACCGCGGGTATGGCCCCATCTCCCGCGCGAGCAGGGCGGATGTCGCGTACGAGCGGCCGGTCAAAAGCGAAGCGACGGCCGCGGCCACGTTTCTTCCCTCCCTGCTGTCATAGGGAAGCCCCATCAGCATGAGCATGGTGCCGAGGTTCGCGAATCCCAGCCCGAGTGTTCTGTAATCATGGCTGTTTTGCGCGATTTCCCTGCCCGGGTAATGGGCCATACCAACGCTGATATCCAGAACCACCGTCCAGAGTGAAATCGCATGCATGAGCGCCGGTATATCGAGCGATTCCTTTTTCCGGTTATAAAACCCGGCAAGGTTGATCGAGGCGAGATTGCAGGCCGAATCGTCCAGAAACATGTATTCGGAACAGGGATTCGAGGCCCGGATTTCTCCCCCTTCCGGGCAGGTATGCCATTCGTTGATCGTTGTATGAAACTGGACGGCGGGGTCGGCGCATTGCCATGCTGAAAGCGCGATCTTTTCGAACAACGTCCCGGCCCTGATTCGTTTACTCACCGATCCGTCGGTACGCCGGATAAGGTCCCACTCGCCGTCTTCCTCGACGGCCCGCATAAAAAGATTGCTCAGCCTGACCGAGTTGTTCGAAGCCTGGCCGCTTACGGTCTGATACGCAGATCCCTCCCATTCCGCGGAAAAACTTTCGGTAAAGGCCCCAAAGGACTCCGCATCCTGATCCGTCACCCCCTGGCCGGCGAGACGGATCAGGTTGAGGATGTAACCGGGCGGCACGTGATCGGTAAGCGCATTTTCCACCGCGCGGGAAAGTTCCCGCCCGTATTCGGGAGCGTTTCCGTTTCCGTCATCGACACCCTCTTTCGATGTGCACGCCGCGAGTATCCGTTTCGCGTGTTTCACGCAGATCCCGCTTCCCGCGACCATCGCGGCGACCTTGAATTCCTCCCGGACCTTCCACTCGATAAACTCCTCGATATCCGGGTGATCGGCATCAAGGCATACCATTTTTGCCGCACGCCGGGTCGTCCCCCCGCTTTTAATCGACGAAGCGGACCGGTCGCCCACCTTTAAAAATGAAAGGAGACCGGAAGAAACACCGCCCCCGCTCAGGGGTTCTGATTTCCCGCGTATGTTCGAATAATTCGTACCGGTTCCGGAACCGTATTTGAACAACCGGGCCTCTTTCAGAAAAAGATCCATAATGCCGTTTTTATTAAGCAGATCGTCTTCAAGAGAAAGAATGAAGCAGGCATGGGGCTGGGGGCGTTCATAAGCGCTTTTCGAAGTCTCACATTCCCCTGTTTCCTGATTGACAAAGAAATGTCCCTGGGGCGGCCCCTTGATGCCGTACACCTCAAAAAGGCCGGTATTGAACCATTGCGGTGAGTTCGGCGAAGCCGTCTGGCGGGCAAGCATGTAACAAATTTCATCATAAAAGGCGCCCGCGTCCTCATCCGTATCGAAATATCCGAACCTCCGTCCCCATGTTTTCCATGTATGGGCAAGCCGGTGGAAGACCTGCCGCGCATCGGTCTCCCCCCCTGTTTTCCCGTTTCCCAGGGGCACGCCGGACTTTCGGAAATATTTTTGCGCAAGAATATCCGATGCAATCTGCGACCACCCCTCAGGGACGGTGACATCATCCTGTCTGAAAATGACGGTCCCGTCGGGGTTTTTTATTTCCGTGGATCGCCCGGTAAAGGTGATTCCCCCGTAAGGGCTTTTTCCTTTTTTGGTAAAATGACGCCTGATTTTCATCGCTGACCGCCTTACTGAAGAAGCGCTTTGTTTCGCCGGACAACCGGTTCACCGAAACATGCCGGCGTATAAATCTTGCGGGGATCGGTAACGATCCACAGGATCGGTAACGATCCACAGGATGATCGTTACCGATCCTGTTTATTCAAGCCGCATGGGGATAAGACTCTTCGCGATTAATGTCGCCACCTCCCCTTTACGTTCCGGAGAAAACCCCTTCTTGGGATTGAAAAGTATCTCGAACCTGTTGAGAAACTCTTCGGGAAGAATGTCGAGCGAACAAAGGCGTTCGTAGAGTACCCGCGGTGAGGGCTCGAACTGCCTGTTCAATGCGAAAACACAACTGCAGACACTCTCGATAAAACAGGAGAGTGCGTTCTGGTAAAGGAGATAGTTTTCCGTAAAAATCGACACATTGATCTCGCGAAGATAATGTTCGATAAGGAACATACAGGAGTCTATGATATTCTTCCAGAAACTCAAAGGCATAGTGTCAAAATGTTTCCTGATTTCATCGATCCAGCCCTTTCTGCCGAACAACACCTGCCCGTGCTTGAGCCGGTAGAGCATATTGGTCGTCTCTTTACGGAATATCCACTTTTGTTCCTCTATCCGCCTGAAAATATGATCGACACGGGTTAGCTCTTTATAATAGATAATAACCGGTAAATCTCGATCGAGAAACCTGTCCACGGGATTGACCGGGGATGTTTCAAAAACCGGAGGATTTCCAAACAGTTCCGCCCTTCCGGCGGCAGGGGGGAGTTCCCCCTGGTAAAAAACATCCATATCGATAATGAAATTGGGATCATAGACCTCGATCTCCGCCGCTTCACCCAGAAGGATAGTTTCGACATTCTCGAGTCTTTCGAGTATTGTCTTGCATTCATTGATAATGGCATCGACTTTTGGTTTCACGGTTCTACACTCCGTTTCTCATGGTTTTACATTATCCGGTAACAGACAATCCGTATTGCCGGCCCTGGGTAATTATATTGATGAAAAAACCGGATTCCTGCCCTCCCGTCCCTCTCCGTTCCGCTTTAACCCTGCTCCCGCAATCAAGGCCAATCATAACACAGCCGTAGATTATTCGCAACAGACATGATCTTTTATCGTCATGTAATATTGCGATTTTTTTACATTTTTGGTAAAAAGTAAAAGCCACCCGTCAGAGAATGGTATGAATGAAGCAAAGAAGAAATATCAATTTATCGCCCTTTTTCCCCCGGACAATGTGGAGTTGAAGATCATCGATCTCAGACGCCGGATATTTTCCCGGTTCGGACTCGTCTCAGCCATGGCGTTTCCCCCGCTCATCCCCCTTCTCTTTCTGCCCGGCCATACGTCCCTCGATTGCCTGCGCGAGATCTTTCGGCCGGGATTCACCGGCTTCGAACTCACAACCGGAGTAATTACCCCCGTTTCGGGATGCTTCTACCTCACCGTGACCTCGGAAAGCGGATTCGAGGAACTGCTCGAACGCCTCGAGCCGGCGCGCTTGAATCCGAAAAAAACCGGAATAGAGTCAACGTCATCCGACGAGTCCCTCATTCCGGAGTTTCAGGGTTTTTTTCTCGCCCACACCGAATATTCCATAAAACCGGAAAACGTGATCACCCTGATCGAGCCGCCGCAGCCCTTCTCGTTTTCCGTCTTTTCTCTTGCCGTGATCGAGACAACCGTCAATGTGAAAGGCGACAGGTGGTGGGAAAAGATTATCTGGCGGGCTCCCGTTATGGTCAGGTGCAGAAAACCGAAACGGAGCTAAAAGGTGATTGATTATTCCCGGTATTTCCGTTACAAAGACTACTATACATGAGAACAATAACCTAAGGAGAAATATATGCATACGATGTTGGAAGAACTTATCATGCAAAACGACAAGAAGATCGTCCTTCTGGTACTCGACGGTCTCGGGGGGCTACCCGTATCAAAAGACGGCCTGACCGAACTCGAGACGGCCGCTACGCCGAATATGGACAAACTCGCGGCGGAATCGGAATGTGGTCTGCATATTCCCATCGATTTCGGCGTTGCGCCGGGCTCCGCCCCCGGCCATCTCGCACTCTTCGGGTACGAACCCTTGAACTATCCGATCGGCCGCGGTGTCGTGGCGGCCATGGGAATCGGTTTTCCCATGAAACCGCGTGATGTTGCGGCGCGCGTCAATTTTGCGACAAGGGACGCCGAAGGCAATATCACCGACCGCCGCGCGGGGAGAATACCGACCGAACGGTGCGCTGAACTCTGTGACATGCTGAAAGCCGTATCGATACCGGACATCGAGATATCCATCAGACCGGTAAAGGATTACCGGGCGGTCGTCGTTTTCAGGGGCTCGGACCTTTCGGACAAAGTCTCGGACACGGACAGCCAGCAGACGGGAGTCAAACCACTCGAGCCTGAAGCGACCGCAGCGGAAGGCTTAAAGATGGCCGGTATCGCAAAGGAGTTTATCCGCCAGGCCTATTCGATTCTGGAATCCCATCCACCGACGAATGCGGTACTCCTGCGGGGATTCGCCGACCTTCCCCACATCCCGTCGATGCGGGACCGGTTCAAACTCAATCCCCTGGCAATAGCGGTCTACCCGGATTACAAGGGGGTAAGCCGGCTTGTCGGTATGGATATCGTCGAGGGAATAAAGGATCTGAACGAGGAGATGGAAGTACTTCGGAAAAACTGGAACGATCATGACTTTTTCTTCGTCCATCATAAATATACCGATTCGAAAGGCGAGGATGGTAATTTTGAAGCAAAAGTGAAGGAAATCGAAAAAGTGGACGCTATACTTCCCCACATCCTCTCGCTTTCACCCGACGTTCTCCTCATCACCGGAGACCATTCGACTCCGGCCGTCATGAAAGCCCATTCCGGCCACCCCGTCCCTTTTATAATCCACTCAGAGCATATCCGGCCGGATGCAGCGCGGAAATTCGGGGAAAGGGAGTGCGCGAAGGGTCTCTGGAATCTTATCCGGACCCCCCATCTCATCTCCCTGGCGCTTTCGTATGCGGATAAAATCAATAAATTCGGGGCATAAAAGCGGCTCCTATCGGCGTTACACAAATATATATCATAGCCGTTTCCGTAAATGCGGGGAAAATCGCCGCATACTTGAAAAATGAGTCTTTTTTGCTTATTATTGAAACATAGTCCGATAATCAGACTCAACAGAAAACCAGGAAATGTCGATACATCAGGTAAATGGCTTTTAAAAAGACTTATACCCGGACTGTAGGGACGCTATGACAAAGAATATATTCATCATCAAAAATAAATTGTCAAAATATACAGCCATCCTCGACGGTTACAAGAAGGAGTCGCTTTTCAATACCCATATCATCACCTATTCCCAGTTCAAGGGCGACACATATCAGACATATTTGCAGGATTACTCGCAATCGGACATCGTCATCATGATGCATGCCGCCTTTTACAAGCCGATCGAAGAAGAATTCGCGCAGATGACGAAAAAACTCTTCGGACCGGGTTTCAAAAATGTCATGTATCTCTACACACGGCCGGACCTCATCAAGGAAATGGATATTATTTCCGGCTCGAAACACTGCTATTATATCAGCGAGACGTTCCCGCCCGAACCCCAGATAATCAACCTTATCCTCTACACGATCAAGGTATTCAATGAAACGACACTCTCATTCAGACTCTTCGATTATATAACGAACAGTTTCGAGGGAATCGTGAACGAGGAGCTGCTCAAAAAGAAAAAGGAGGAAGTCGAACAGCTCAACAAGGAACTCGAGACCATGAACAAGATCGACAGCCTGACAAAGCTTTACAACAGAAAAACGATCTTCGAGGAACTCGATTCGGAACTCCTCCGCACGAGACGCGACCTCTGGAGGATCGAAAAAACCCTCAAGGCGAGCGGGAGGGTCAATATCCATACCTTCAACGGCAAATTCGATTTTGAACCGATCGGGGAACTCCTCGACCATTACGGGATTTTTTCCGTCATGATGCTGGACGTCGATCATTTCAAGCTGATCAACGACACCCACGGCCACCTTATCGGGGACGCGGTATTGAGGACCATCGGCGAACTCCTCTCCGACCCCGAGGTGTTCAGGAACAACGATATCTCCGGCCGCGTGGGCGGAGAGGAGTTTATCGTGGTCCTGCCCGAAACGAACGTCAACAACGCAATCGGTCCCGCGATCAGGTTCATGAACAAACTCGCCGCCACGGAGTTCACCGGCAAGAACAGGATAAAATTCAAAATTTCGGTATCAATCGGCATTTCAGAAAGCTCCCCCAAAGACAGGACAAAGGAAGACATCATAAAACGCGCGGACAAAGCCCTGTACTGGGCCAAAGAACACGGCAGGAACCAGATCGTCATCTACGAGAAAGTGTTCAACAAGTAAGGCATTCCCCCCCGGCCGTTTTTGTCTTTTTTTAGAAAGAGTAGCTTGACAATTTCCAGGAAGCCCGTTACTATAGCCGCATTAATAACATAGTTGCTGCGGTGGTGGAATTGGTAGACACGCTAGCTTGAGGGGCTAGTGCTGGTTACAGTGTGCTGGTTCAAGTCCAGTCCGCAGCAGTATTTAATTTCCTTCGTTATAAGGAACTGGAGACCCGGCTTGCACGCCGGGTTTTTTATTGGAAAGAAAGACCGGAAAATCATGATCATATCATTAAATAAAAAATAAGGGCACCTCTAAAAACTATCTTTTTATAAGGAAATGTTTTATGGTTCTAAAAACCTGCTTTGCAGGTTTTTAGAAGTGCCCATATAATATTTTTTTATTCGTTTTCATTACCTTACTTATCATGTTATACATAATTCTTTTAATTATAATAAAAAAATTGTTGTTACAGATACTATAAAATGACAAAAAAAGTAATCAATCGCGCTTCAACAGCATTCAAACTTGGAGCATGGTGTACAGGAAAGCATCGACAAGCCACCTGCATAGCAGGTGGCTTGTCGACACCGCCCTAAAAGGGCTGCCCCGGGGGGATCTCATCAGGGGCCGTCTCAAGGGACGCGATACACTCTTGCTCACGCTCCTGCATCGATCCTGTACACCGATACCGGATTCGGAAATTTTAAGAGGGTCGCATATTTACCGTCGAATGAAATATAGATCGTAGGGAAAACGTTCAGATTCGTCTCCGACAGGTCGGCAGGGAGATTTCCCCGCTTCCAGGTTTCACCAAAGTCATTCGTGGTCGAGATGACGGGTTTATATTTATCTGCATCCTTTTGCTTGACATATCCCATGAAAATGCCCTTACCTGACGGCTGGAAACGCATTGCGGATTGGGGACTGAAGTCAGAGGCTTTTATACTTCCTTCTGTAACAGGACACTTCCCCCTCGTCCAATTTTTACCGAAATCGCACGTTTTCCACATGGTGCCTGCACCGTCAATACAAAACCCGATCGTCGAACGATCCGTTTTTTCACAGAGAGAAAGGCAGACGATGCCTTTTTCGCCGGGCGCGGTGAGAGCGATCCAGCTCTGGCCGCCGTTTTCCGTGTACGCGAGTTCCTTGTCCGAGGCGATCATGCCGCGGTCCTTGTCGATGAACGAAAGAAACCGCGCATGGTGAGGTTGCGATTTGCCGAAGCTCATGACTCTCTGCCAGGTACCCCCATTGTCCACGGATCGCATTACCTGGCCGCCGTTGCCGCAGCTGTAACACGTTCCGTCCGGCAGCATTTCGAGGCCGAAGCGGCACATCGAATGATTTTCCGCCTTGTTCCACTTTTGGCCGTCCATGATGTAGTACACCGCACCTGCGTACCCTATCGTGACACCCTTTTGCGCGTCGGAAAATCCCGTGTAGTAAACCTTCTGCTTGTAGGGTATCTTCCCAACGAAATGCAAGAGCGAATCGCCGGTCGACACGCAGGACGCGGCAGCCATGCACGCGCACAGCACGATCGAATTGATTATGTTTCGCATAAATCCTCCTCTTTGATTATTGATACTGCAACTGTATAACTGTGCGCGTGAATAAAGAATGGAAAATATGCAATAAGAATTGAAGATTCTGCAATAACGGCGTAACGGCGGTTGGATGTTTATGCGAACTCGCAACAGTAGAGGGATCGATTCGATTATTCGCGGCAAGGCGTTAGTAAGGGGAAGGTACGCTTTTCCGGAATACCGAGGGCGGCATTCCCGTTTTTCTTTTGAAAGTCCTGCCGAAATACGCGATGTCGTCGATTCCGATACGTTGCGCGATCTCGCTCACAGGGAGCAGGGTGTTCTCCATAAGGCTTTTGGCGACATCGAGACGAAGTTGATTAAGGTAGTTGATGGCACTCATTCCGCAGATCTCCGTAAAGAGCTTGTTCAAAGTCGTTCGGTTCGTCGCGAAATTGGAACAGAGCTCGCCCAGGCTTATTCGCTCATTATAATGAGTGTGCATGTATACCAGAATATCGTCGATTTTAGTGCCCGTATCCGGAACAGGGATCCCGTGCTGCTCGTTCGAGATGTAATGGGTCCTGTCGATGAGGAGCAGGATTTCGAGAAAATACGAACGGCTCAGGCACGGCCAGAACTCCTGGATTGTCTGCTCGTTTAAATGGGAATCCACTTTCGCGCAGAGCTGACCCAGCTTTTTATTGTATTCGGGCGGGAGCGTTCGACAGGAGTAACCCTTTTCATGCAGGTTCATGAATGGCCGGAGGATAAAAAGCGACGGATCGTCGTTTTCGATTTTATCTCCCTGCCAGTTTACATTCAGTGCGTCCGGAGTAAAGATGAAGTTATGACCTTCATTGCCGCGGCTGGCCGGCATTGAAATGGAATTCGGACCGTGGAGTAAAAGAATCGCAGGAGACGTGTAATGGCGCACCTTTCCGCCGTCAGTAAGCAATAACTCGCCCTTATCGAGGAAAACGAGCTGGTATGCGTCCTTAGCTCCGGACGCGAGAAAGATTTTTCGAGTATACATAAGAGGCATCGAATACTCAGTATATCTTTTCAAACCCTTGGTCGTGTACGCAAACATATCTTCTCCTAATGAATGATAGCCGAAGTCGTCATTAACTGCAAGGATCAGTATCGCAGTTTCAATGATATCAATGAAATCAATGATAGTTAAACATATAATCCTTCCCGCGTAAAAATCACTGTTTTTTTACCACTTTCACTTATGTTACACCACAAGTACAAATCGCGCCCAGGCAGACAGTTTTAGTTTTTCCCAACCACAGGTGTTTCCCGGGATGACTCCTCTTTTGGTCCTGTCACAGCAATTTCCTGCTTTTCCTTCCAGCCATTCGGCGCAAGTCGGCATAAATGCTCATGGTCCTTCCATTTCCCGCGACTACGAGAAGAATATTCCTTTGCTTTGCAAAGGCGACCATATCGTCATATATATTTCTTGTGTTTGGGCGGAATATGGGCCATCATTAGGGCAATAAAGTCCACAACATCAAAGCTTTTAAAATTTTCCTTGAAATAGTCATTGTACCTTGGTGTTATAAATTTTTTGGATATCACCCTCCAAGAATGATCATTTTTAATCACGATAAGCAGAAGTTTCTTTATTTCGATAATTACGTAAAATTTCACATTTCGGCATGTTTTATGAACCATCCATGACAGACTTCATATTCTCAAGCATTGTATTTGTATGCTCAAGATCGTAAAGAATATCGATGAGCAGCGAAGATTTCTTACCGCGGATCAACCCGGCGTTACTTAAGCCCCAGGAACCTTCAGGCTGAAGGGAAACATAAACTTTCTCACTGATCTGAACAAGTCCCTTTTAAAACGGTATTTTAAATTTTTACCCGAGGGATTTCAACTCATTATACGATATTTAGGTAAAATTATTTAGAAACAATTTCATTCCGACTCATGTCGGCTGCCCGGGAACAGCATCCTAATGGCGATACAGTAGATAATTCTATAATTTTATATTCAACAAGCAGAATTCTATTACAGATTAAATCAAAATTGTTCTGAATTATTTGATCAACAATAGAAGATTTTACATAAGGATCATTTTTATACTGATTCAGATTCTCATTAATTTTTATTTCCTTACTTTTTTTTTTAATAATTTCAAGCAATATGTTTAATGGAACTATTCCGTTGAATACTGGTAAACAATCCTGAATTCACTCAACATTTTGAGCCAAATATCTTATTCCGGTCTATCCCCATAAATAATCCCACCGGAACAAGATTTGCTTATTCCATTACACCCCGTGCTTTGGCAAATTGATATCTGGAAGACACGGGATTTAAGCGGCTTAAACTGATTTCGCCGTCTTTCAGGGTAATGGTATCTGTATTATTAAAATCTGCTATTGCCGGAATATTAAAATTATAACTGAATGTATTACTGCTGATCTTTACGGCTCTTGCACAGATAAGGTTTTTTACATTCGCTAATGTGTAATTATATCCCCAGAAATCTACCTCTGTTTTCCGGAAATCACCATCAAGACCTATGGCAAATGTTATTTTATAAACGGAATCTTCGCCCTTGGGTACTAATTCATCCAGATCCATAATCGCTTCACAAATCAGTTCTTCATTACCTCCGTCTGAAAATCTGAGTGATTTCAATCCCAGGGGTTGTTCGGGAAAGCTGATTGTATGCCCGGCCAGTTTATCAATTATCCCTTTGTCTTCAAAAGGACCCGGTCGGCTGCTCTCTGTCAGTGAATCCATATACTGATACAGTGCTTCTGAAGCTTCAGGATTTTCAGGCAGTGCTTTGTAATATTCAGCAGCACGCTGAAGACCCAGCCCCACCAGGGTTACTATTGAAGAATCCAGTTGTTGTTGATTAGTACTTGCGTTCATCGCAATAACAAGATTCTTTTCAGGGTTTACAAAACAACACTGGCCGCCGTATCCCATGGTTGCATATATTCCGTCCATAAATATCCACCACTGATAACCGTATCCTTCATACCCATATGAAACTGCATTCATAGGCATTCCGCTGAAATCAACATGGTTTTTTAACACTTTTTTTACCCAGCCGGATGAAACAATCTTCCTGCCGTTCCAGTATCCGTTATTCAGAAACAGATAACCGAGTCTGGCCAGGTCTTCCGTACGCAGGCTCAGACCGGTACCTCCGATAATACATCCTCCCGGCGCTTCGGACCAGACATAATCGGTGATTCCCAGCGGAGTCAGCAGGTTCTCCTCCGCGAACTTCCGCACATTCCCGCCGGTCACCCTGGAAAGAATTTCAGATAGAACATGGCTGTTGCCGTCATTATAGACAAACAACTCTCCGGGAGCTGAATCCATCGGTTGAGAGAAGAAGTATTCGAGCCAGTCATCGTTTCTGTACATCATACGATAGGTAGAGCTCTGGGTTATAGCATTGTATTCTTCGGTCCAGCAGACACCGGACCTCATTGTCAGCAAATCTTCAATGGTCATTTCCGCCATAAGCGGATCGCTGCCTTTGTATTCGGGAAGGTAGGTAAATACGGAATCGTTTATGCTTCCTATCAGGTGCTGATCAATTGCTATTCCTATAAGCGTTGACGTAAAACTTTTTGTTGAAGAATACGTCAGGTGAAGCATGTCCTTTTCATATGGTTCGCGGTAAAAATCAGCCACCAGCTTACCGTTTCGGATAATCACCATTGAATGTATATCCAGTTTATCAGGTTTTACTATCTTCAGCAGAGCAAGGAGCCTTTTGGAATCAATCCCCTGGGCTTCCGGTGTACTCCTTTCCCAGGTCTCTCCCGGCCATGGTCCTTTGGAAACGTTGAAGCATCCCGCAATTAATAAAATCATTCCCGCAGTAAGAATCCGCAATCCTGTACTCTTCATTCATTTCTCCTTATTTAATTGATTTGCATTAAGTTACTGACATCCTTATTATTCTCCCCTAAAATTTACGTTGTCCCCTCTCTGGTTGATATAGTCAATATAAAGTCCCCTGATAGAGAAATACAGTATGAAATGATCATAGGTACCTCTTCCAGGATAGAGGGTATGAACGCCTATTCTGTTATCGGGATAATATGAAACGGCTGTCGCCGTTTTTCCAGATTCCCGTGTGTATCTGAATACTCAAAAACTTCGCCCGGTTCATGAATTTTCCTGCGGGAAAGCGCATATACCGTAAAATCACTGCTTTCATACATTTTCCACAAGCCTTTATAATCGTAATCCCAGGTATCACGAAACCCAAGAACGGCACTCATGGTAAGAAGATGATTCAGCCTGAGATCGTCGGATATGTTTTTTTTCAACTTGTCCTGTTTTGATTTAAATGATAGTAAAACTGATAATCCTTCCTGTAGAAAAAATGCTTTTTTCTCTGCCATTTGTACTTATTTTACAACATAATAGCGAATCGCACCATAAAAATTTTCCCAAAAATCTACCAAATTTCTATAATTTTATCTTATCTGGAGAAGGATAATAAGGTCAAGAAGAATGTTGTGAAAAGGGAAAAAGCCTTTCTTTACATAAAGAATTTTAACACGAAGGACATGCATCTTTACATTTCATTACAAAATGGTAACTAAAACTTTCAATTAAACTAATATTTACAATATCTTCATTTGTCGAGGGTAACATAGATTCACCACCCCGAGTGGTCTTCCCCGTGTGTGTGGTCGAGGTGTGTCAGTCTGTTGTTGGTATCGAAGGCGTATGAGGTTTCGACGCCGTTTGCTGCGGTTATTGTTTCGAGGAGGCCCCTGGTGTTGTAGGTGACTGGTTCCGCCGTGTCCGCCGTGTAGCCGGGTACCGCGAGGAGTTCTCCCGCGTTGTTGTAGGTATAGCCGGCGGTTTCTCCGGCTGGCGTCGTTACGCCGGTCACACGGTGCATCGTGTCGTAGGTGTAATCGATGGTGTACTGCTTCCTGCGAATTTTGGGGTTACTACGGATTTCGCGGCAAGAAGCGGATTTCGCGGCGACGGGAGTGTCGGTGTCAAACGGGAAATCGGTATGGCTTTGTTATTTTTATTAATTCTTTTTATTGTTTTTAGGCTTCGTATAACGTTTTGTTAGCCTGCTTCAATCATTTTATTTTTTCAAAATTTCCTGTTTCAATATTTTCTCACGAGTCCTTTTTTCAGCAATTCACTGTTTAAGAACTTTCCCCACTCTGCGATTTTATAAATATCTTTTTCATCTTCATCGTAATAAATGTCTGCAAGGTATCTGTTGTATTTATCGCGCCAGTATGTTTTTACAATGACATAATCACATTGTTTTAGCCGTTCTTCGGTATATTCCTTTGCTTTCTTTCCCTCTTCTGTCGTTATGTCTTCAGCGTTGATTCCTCGCAATCTCACTTTTTGTTTTGTCCGGGTTTCAAATCCCAGATCGAGATTCACCCAGAGGGTGTCGCCGTCAACTGTTTCTACGACGCTTCCGCTGTATGTGTATAACATTCCGGCATTCACGTCGTCTCTTGTAATAAACGTGTATTTGTTATTCTTCCGTCTTACTTCGACTACATCTGTTTCAGTAATATCTTGTAATTTTTCTTTTTTATATATTC
>JAFGHO010000112.1 GCA_016930085.1 Spirochaetales bacterium | reverse complement strand
TAAAATAAAAAATTAAAAAAAAAAAGGGGGAAATAGGGGGTTTTGATTTCAAAAAAAAAAAAAAAAAAAAAAAAAAATCACGAATACTTGACATTAAAAATTCTGATTGCTATAATGCCTGCAAAATTAACTTGATAGGGGTAATGATTGAGAGTCGTCGGCTCTTCATCACCCGAAAAATTTATTAAGGAGGAACTACATGAAAAAAGCCTTACTAGTATTAGTTGCACTGATTTTCATAGGCAGTCTGGCCATGGCTGATGTCGGTGTGGGTATCTGGGGCCGAACCAGATTCTATCTGGCACAGGGAAGCGACGCAAGCGATGACATCACCCAGGGATGGGGACCGGACTGGTCTGGACCCGGCGGTCCGCAGATGGGAATTGCGGTCTGGTGGACAAGCGACATGCTGGAGTACCATTTCAAGATCAAGTATAATAGCAATGAAGGGTTGATCAACAATCTGAACGAAGCTTATGGCTTGCTGAAGATTATGCCCGAGCTTACTATTCAAATCGGTTACCGCGAAGAATACGATACCTTCAGGGAAACGACTCCCACGACGTTCAATGATTTGAACGCAGAGAATGTCGGCCGCTTGAACGGGTGGAGTATTCTCGCAACCATTACTCCAATGGAAAATCTTGTTGCAGCTATTCAGTACAGAGTCCCGGTTGCCGATGCTCTTCTTGAAGACAATGTCACGAACACGGCGGTATGTGCATCATATACGATGCCCGATATGTTGAAGATCACGTTGGGAACAGTCCTCAATGGAACTGAATGGAAAAGCGATGCTGACATTCTTGCCGGCGGGCCGGAAAACTTCCGTTCAGTCTTCACACGAATCCATGCCCTTATGGTTCCTAACATGACCTTATGGCTCTTGATCAAGTTCACGGGACCTTTTGAAGACGAAGCCGACAATCCGGCAAACGTCCTTGTTGCATTAGTTGGTGCCAAGTATTCAATGGACGCTTTCTCGGTAGGCGCAGGTATTGAGTTTGACTATGTCGCACTCAAGGATGCAGATCTCGGTGATCCGGAGATGGCTTATATCGTCGTTATCGAGCCGGAATACAATCTCGGCAAGGCAGCGATTGGTATGAACGCGAAAATCGCAGGAACATCGGTTGAAGGCTCCGGACTCGGCATCAATGTGATTCCTTATGTCAAACTGCCCGATTTCAGTACAACGATTTATTTTGACTACTCGATGAATACGGAAATCGACGATTCAGGTACTTGGAAACTTGTTTCATCAACGGATTTCAGTTTCTGGTAAACCGAACAGGCTAAAAGTAAATAAGCGCGCCCGCTTCAGGGCGCGTTTTTTTATGTGTACGGAAGTGAAGTTCCTCCCGGGAGAGAAAATCCCGGTTCATTATTTAATCGAGATGCTACTTGCCAAAAATTCGGGTTTTATGGTATTGTTGACAACACAGATTCATTGAAATGCTTTGCAGCCTGCATGTAACGTAAGGAGTTATCATGAAAAAAATCAGTGCAGTTCTTTTAGCATGTGTCATTATCACATTTTTATGGGGCTGTATGACTCCGCGGCTTGGATATCCGGCTGCGACAATAGGAATACCGACTGATATTACCTTGTTTTCCACAATTGTTCAAAAAGAAGGCAAACTTAAGCTTGATATGGATATTGTGTCAAAGGGATTATTCCAAGGTATTTATAAAGCAAAATATGAAAAAATGCTGGACGATATTTCTCCGTATCAATTGCAGCGTGTCTGTAACGATGTGTTTCTCGAAAATGCCCTTTCCTCGGAAGAGATATTTTCGATAGACGATATTTATGTTTACAACTGGGATATCGAATATAGTAAGCTGAAGGAATCGCCGGATACGTATTCAGGCTACGATTTTTCACCCTATAGGGAAAAGATCGAAACACCATACATACTGAGTATCACGATCGATGAATGGGGCTATATCGTTTCACAGGATTATGAAAAGGACGGCCCGTATATTTCAATAACGATACAGCTTATCGACAGGGACTCCGGTATAACCCGCTGGTCGCATAACGCATATTACCATGAAAGCACGAAACAGGAATCGCACAACCTGGTTACCCTGGAAATGGTCGATGGTATCTATGAAAAGCTGATTGCCGAAGCGGTAACGAAGTTTTTCAAGCAGTTGAACAAAAAGTAAAAATAGAATGCAGGCGTATCCATAACGGGCAACGTAATATGGGTTTTATATAAAATACGCCAATGTATATAAAGAAATTGCTGTACTTTTTTTTGGGACAATGGAGATGTATGTTTTCTGGAAGTGGAGTTGTGGGTGTGTAGATGGTTTTTAAAGACGAAGTATCCAAAATGGCGAATAATGAGTGGTATAGAGAGAAATAAATCTATTTTGCCCCGGCAGATGCTGGATTATTTTGAACAATTGTCGTAAATTCCTTTGTGGAGACTGTTGAGCCTTCTTCTCCCCAACACTCCATTGCTTAAATCTTTTCTCAAATTCTTTGATAACTTCATTTCCATACCTTTCCACCATCGCCAAAAACAACTCTAAAAACCACCGCACAAGCTGCGCAATACTAAAACAATTCAAATCCGCGTGTAGCAGCTTGATCTTCCGATACATATCCTCAGTGAAATAAACATGCACATGTTTCCGGTTTTCATCGGGATTGTCCGAAACCGCCTGGTAACGATTCATTCTTTGCCTGCCCCAAATGTGTTCCTTTATAATCAGAGGATCGATACAGGACAATATACCGGCAATGACACCTGATAACGAACGTCTCGAACCGAACAAAGTCAGGCTGCGCAGATTCTCTTTCATTATATCCGTTATAATTAAATGGAATTCATGTATACCTGATTGAATCATACAACACTCCTTGATGATTATTCTCCTGTATTATATAACGCTAAAAAAGTGCATATTACATTGATTATTTAAAAATTAATGTAAAAATAAAACCTGACAGACTCCCGGTCGGGATTTCGTATATACAGTATCATCCCTCGAAACCTACGTGTCCCGGGTGTTCATGCCCTTTCATGATAAAAAAAGCCGTCCGGTAAGCCGCGTTTTCGCGCTGCTTGCCGGACGGCCGTTTATTACCGTGAGAACTGAGAATTTTTCCGTTATTCCTTGACACCGCCGATCGTGAGTCCGTGGACAAAGTACCGCTGGAGGAAGGGATATACCATGATGATCGGGATACTGACGATGATCGTCATGGCGGCCCTCAATGATTTGGGTGTGACGGTACTTCCTCCCACCTGCGTCTTGGCCATACTGAACGCGTCGGATATACTCGACCCGCTGAACGAGGCATTCGCGGACTGGATTTTCTTCATCAATTCGTACTGGAGGGTCGTCAGTTCGAGATCGGACGAGTTGAAGATAAAGGTATCCCACCAGTAATTCCAGTGCCAGACCGCGGTAAAGAGGATGATCGTTGCCAGAACGGGCATGGAGAGGGGCAGAATAATACGCATAAAAATATAAAACTCGTTTGCTCCCTCCATCTGGGCCGATTCGATAAGGCTTTCCGGAAGCCCCTTGATGTAGGTCCTGATGACAAGTAGATTCCAAGCACTCGTGAGACCGGGGATCCAATAGACATGAAACGAATTGACAAGACCGAGTGCTCTGTAGAGAAAGAACGTCGGAATAAGCCCCCCGTCGATATACATGGTGAAGATATAGATCATCGCGATGGGTATGCGCAGGAGGAATTTGCTTCTCGTCAGGGTGTAGGCAACCATTGCGGTACAGAAGGTATGAAGAAGCCCCGCTATCGCGGTTCGTAATATTGAGTTGATCGTTGCCCGTATGATGATCGAGTTCTTGAAAATATCGGAATAATTAATCCAGGTGAAATATCTGGGCAGAAGCCCGATGCCGCCTTTCATTGTGTCCATGGGATCGTTCAGTGAGATCGCGAGAATATTGATAAACGGCAAGAGGGTTGCCGCGACAATGAAAAGGAGAAATAATATTTTTACCGTGTCGAATATATGGTCGTATACATTGCCTTTCATCGTTTCCTCCTACATTAATGTTTCTTCGCCCAGTTTTTTCGAAATACGGTTCGCCGTAAAAAGAAGCAGGATACTCACAACACTCTTGAAGATACCCGCTGCCGCCGCATATGAATATCGGTACATCTGGAGTCCGTAGCGGAGGATATAGATGGTAAAAACTTCCGCGTAGTCCTGCACGAGGCCGTTTTTGAGCAGGAACTGCTGTTCGAATCCGGCTTCGAGAAGCTGGCCGATATTCATGATCAGGAGGATCACGAAGACCGGTTTTATCCCGGGCAATGTAATATGCCATATCCGCCTGAGTCTTCCGGCCCCATCCATATCCGCCGCCTCGTACAACTGCGGATCGATCCCTGTCATTGCGGCAAGGTAAATGATCGCACCGAAACCGCAGGTTTTCCATACATGCGACCAGCCGATGATCCACCAGAACAATTCGGGTTTTCCCATCCACAGCACCCTTTCATCGACGATACCGATGCCGGTGAGAATGTCGTTAAATAATCCGTTCGGGGCAAGAAATTCAAGGACAAGGTTAGCCGCCACAACCCACGAAATGAAATGGGGAAGGTAGGAGATAGTCTGAACAGTCCTTTTAAACGGCCCCCGTTTGGTTTCGTTCACCATTATGGCAACCAGAACCGCGAATATGGTTCCCATAACGAGTTTTATGGCAGACATTGCAAGCGTATTTCTCAACGCGTATAAAAACTGGTAGTCGCCGAAGAGGTTGGTGAATTGTTCGAATCCCACCCATTGCTGATCCAGCATCGGTCTGTTCGGTTTATAGTTTTGAAAGGCCATAACCCATCCGAATACCGGAACATATCTGAAAAGAATTATATGGATGACAAACGGAACCGACATGAGAAGCAGCAGCCGTTGATTCAAAAGCCTGTTTATAAAAGATGTTTTGGAATTCATGATCTATCGTTTACCTCCCAATCCTTTGGTTTGTTTTCGTTTTTATTGCATTTTTCCCGGAATCTACGACAATGTAATCAACATCCGTCCATTAAAAGTATAATTCAAAAAGAATATCGAATTCAATATTATTGACAGGAAAAGCGGATACTCCCGCAAGGAGTATCCGCCCGTTAAAGTTTTCAATAATACGGATTAATAACCGCCGGACATTTCGACACGATCGTCAAGATTTTTTTGATAATACGCGACCAGTTTTTCCTTGTCCGGTATTTTGTTGAATACGTCCAGGAATTCCTTCCATACCGCGTCATATTTTCCGGGTTCCGCCATGATGAGGAGGGGTATATATTTCCTTCTGATTTCCTCGATTCGTTTCAGGCAGATATCTTCAACGCCGCCCGTCGGTAATTTGATGGTCCAAAGCGGGAAGTATTTGGCCCTTCTCATGTCCGGGGGATTGAAGAAGTCATACCACGTCTTTTTACCGTACGCATCAAGGACTTCCTTTTCAGTGTCTTTCAATCTTGCATAGAAAACGGCAGGTTGGCTTCTGTGGCTGACCGCGTTTTTCCCGTCGGAATAGCAGGATGAGTGGTGCCAGCCGCATATCTCTATCCAGTACCGTTGTCCGAATTTGTAGTCGATGAATTTTGTGTCGTCCCAGCGTTCGATTTGTTCGGGTGTTCTGTAGTAGAGGCCGTTTTCATCGATTTCGAAATCCGTGCCCTGGAAACCCCACTGTTTCGCGATCTGGCATTCTTCGGAAAGAAGGAAATCGAGGTACTTGAAGGCGCCCACGGGGTCCTTGCAGTCAACGGTAATACCGACACCTTCGGAGACTTGCGCGTCAAGGGGCCCTTCGAGGTTTTCCTTGTATCCTTCCATGACGACGGGAAGGCCGACCCACCATCTATCCTTCGGCTCCTGGTCTCTCAAGAGGTTTCTCACCCGCTCGAACTGCCAGTGCTGGTCGCAGAAAGCCAGAATGGATCCCGAGGCGAGTTTTGCAAGGTACTGGTCGTAGTCCATAACGAATGATTCGGTATCATAGAGGCCTGCGAGATGGATCTTGTTGTAGAGTTTGTATACCTTGTACGCAGCTTCATTCGCCCAATACGGCAATACCTTCCATTTCCCCCCGACCCAGTCGACATCCGCAACCCCGTCGTTCGGATGGCCGGAAAAAACGTGGGGGGCGTTGGTAAGCGCGAACTCCCGCCAGCCCGCGGTAAGCGCCGTGTAGGCATAGGTTTTGTTTCCGTCCGTTTCAGGGTGGCGTTTACAGTACTCGATAAGCATATCGAAGGCTTCATTCAGATTCTTTGGTATCGGCCAGCCGAACTCCTTCAATACCCTTTTCTGTACGTAAAGCCCGAGGGATTCATATGTTCTCTGAACCTTGTCCCCGTAGGGAAAAAGCTGCGGAAACCAGTAGATATGGCCGTCGTCTTTGCGAAGCATATCGATACGTTTTCCGTAGAGTTTTTTCGCGTTCACACCGTATTTCTCGATGAGATCGTCGAGGGGAATAAACGCTCCCGCATCGTAAAGCGCCTGGTTTTCATTCCGGCAGTCGATCAGGTCCGGGTAGTCGCCGCCCGCGATAATGAGGCCGACTTTCTGTCTCAGATCGCCGACAGGGAATTCCCATTTCAAACGCACGCCTGTTTTTTCCTCGATCCAGTTTCCGAGAATTGTTCCCTCTTTTGGATAATCCTCTGCAGGTCGTCCGAGGAAGATCGTGTACTGCTTGAGACCTCCCGCTGTCGCGTCCTGATCGCCCCTGGCATAGAGGCTTCCTGCAACGATAATAGTGAGAAGTGTCAGCATCGAGATGATTTTAAGCTGTTTTTTCATCTTATCTCCCTTCTTCTACAAAATAAATTTCTAATTCCGGCAGCTTAGCGGCCGGAATATGATAGACGTTTAACATAGTTATACACGTATGTGACGTTATGTCAACATACTTCACCCTATGATTTCCAGGGGAAAATCATACCGCGAAGGGTACGTTTTCCGACCCTCTTATCATCCTCCCGAATAAGCTCCGCCCATGGAATCTTTTTTCTGTCCGCACCCGGATGGTCTTCGAGGTAGGCGTATTTATAAAGCCTTATTTTGTAACAGACATTGATCCATAACAGGATGCCTGCCGGACCGGGAAAAAGGAAAATAAAAATCCCGGAAACGGGGAGTATAACGATGATTCCCAGAACCATAAACAGTGAAAACAATATATTTTCAAAGAAAAAGGCAAACGATGCCTTGATGCTTTTGAGAATACTTTTATTCAATCTGAAGACCGTCGGATAAAAATAAAAACAGGCGGCAACGACGGTCAGCCACGCCCAGAAGACAATCGTTCCGAGAATAAGGGAAATGATCGACCCTTCAATAAAATAATAAGGGATAACAAAAAGGAAAACCATGAGGGAGACAACCATAATGAGGGCGCCGGCAAGGGCCTGTTTCCAATAAGAACTCATATATGTAAAAAAGGCACGGAAATCAGGACTTTCATAATCGGACATTTCCATGGTGAACCGGGATGCGGCCGACGTAATAACGTTAAAAAGCATTATTCCCGCGAGCAGATATATAAAGAGAATGGCAGGATGGAATTGAACCAGAAAGGGCGGCAGGATGTAGGCGAATATAAAGACGATTATCGCGATATTGAGTACCAGGATTTCGAGGAGGTGGTCCCACATATCAAAAAAGGTCTTTTTTATAATAAAAAAAAGCATCTATTCTCCCGTTATCGGTCTCCTGATACCATCGTTTAAATAATAATCAGGTTTCTCACGTTTGTTTGTTATCATTATCCGCCTCTCATGTAATGATAACCGATTATGCCATATTCGACAAGGTCTTTGAATACCCCGATTCTTTTTTATCGGGAAAAAAAAGGAAGCGCATTGAATTCAGGCCGGAAAATATTGGAATTTAAAGGGGGATAAAGGATTTTTTTACTCCGATTAATCCTCGGGATCGGCTGATTCTTGTTTGAAGATATCCTTTGCATGTTTTTATGAAGCCGATAGAAAAATTACGGGTATTGAAAAAAAAATCTCTTTGATGGAAAATACAGGCCGATGGAATATCGTGAAGGGAATATGCGCATATCCGTTGTAGTATCCGGAATATACGATGTCGTTGACAGGTCTATCCTGTTCGATTCTGTCTCCGTGGGACAAAGCCGGCTTGTTTCGATACGCTAAATTCCCGATTAATATCATTATCGTTACCGGAGGGAAATGGATGCCGGAGCTTCTTGAAAAAACGATCGGCAGGATAACCGATACTTCACGTGCAGCCGAAAAAGCGGCGTTGATGCGGCAAAACCTGCTGACAAAACCGGCGGGAAGCCTGGGGATGCTGGAAGCGGTATCGATCAGGCTGGCCGGAATCTATGGAACGGAAAAACCGGTTACCGGTGAAAAGCTGGTCATGGTGTTCGCAGGCGATCACGGTATCGCCGCTTCCGGCGTCAGTGCATATCCGCAGGAAGTGACGGTCCAGATGGTCGGGAATTTTCTTAAAGGAGGCGCCGCGATCAATGTTCTCTCCCGCCATATCGGTGCACGTATCCTCATCGTCGATATGGGTGTTGCTTCGGATCTGGAACCGCACCCCCTTTTACGGATTAGAAAAATCGGATACGGGACCGCGGATATTTCCCGGGGATCAGCAATGGGTCGAGAACAGGCGGTGAAAGCGATAGAGGCCGGGATCCGGTTGTTTGAAGAAGAGGTGGGGGAGAACACCGGTCTTTTTATTCCGGGAGAAATGGGAATCGGAAATACCTCAGCCGCTACGGCGATCGCTGCGGCCGTCACGGGACGGCCCGTCGAAGAGATAACCGGGCGTGGAACGGGTATCGACGACGAACGGTTGAAGCGGAAAATTGTCTTGATAAAGCAGGCGATAGGGAATAATGATGTTATACTGGGCGATCCGATCGATATAGCGGCAAAACTCGGGGGCTTTGAAATCTGCGGGATTGCAGGCGCCGTTCTGGGCGCGGCCGCCCTCCGTGTTCCAGTCGTCCTCGACGGGTTGATCTCCACCTCAGGTGCCCTGATTGCGGATGCGCTTTGTCCGAAAGTGAGGAAATATTGTTTTGCGTCGCATAATTCAACGGAAAAGGGCCATCTCGTTATGCTCAGTCAGCTGGGTCTTGTACCGCTTCTGGATTTGCAGCTCCGGCTGGGCGAAGGAACCGGCGCCGCCCTCGCCGTCCCCATTATCGAAGCGGCCTGTAAAATACTTTTGGAAATGGCGACCTTCTCGGAAGCCGGAGTCACGGAAAAGGAACGGTAACGATGATCAAGGCCTTACGAAAAGCTTTCGCTTTTTTAACGATCCTCCCTTTTGAAAAAAGGCGCGTTATGATACGGGATGTCGCCCGCTCGTGCTTCCTTTTCCCGTTTGTCGGCCTGATTGTCGGTGGTTTTTTAGCGGGCACCGGTTATAGCTGCGATATTCTTTTCCCCCTTTTTTTGCAACGGGGATGTATCCTGCTTGTCTGGGTGATTATTACCGGTGCGCTTCATCTTGACGGTTTTATCGATTGCTGCGATGCCCTTTTTGCCCCGGTCACAGGGGAACGGCGGCTTGAAATACTAAAAGATGTTCATGTCGGTGCCTTCGGCATCACCGGAGCAATCCTTCTCCTGCTTTTCAAATACCTGCTCCTCGTCTCCATAAGGCAGAACTCCGTCCTTTATGCGGGCCTTTTCCTCGTTCCCGTCCTCGGCCGTTCCTCACTCGTCTATGTCATCGGGCGGTATCCGTATGCAAGGGAGAACGGCTGCGGAAAGGCGTTTCATGAACGGTGCGGGATAAAAGAGTATATATCGGCGCTTTTTTTCCCCATTGTTGTGGCCGTCACTCTTTATTTTTTCTTTTCACAAAGCTGGATTGTTTTCCTCCTTATTCCGGCAACATGGGGAATTGTCGAACTGATAGGGATATGGATCATGAAGAGACTGCCCGGTTTTACCGGCGATGTGTACGGTGCTGTCTGTGAAATCATCGAAGTGACGGGATTGGCCGGATTTATTCTCCTCGAGAGGTTCGCCGCGTGAAAGGACTCCCTTTTCTCATCGGTTCGACTTCCTATGTCATACCGGCGGATATCATACCAAATGTAAAAAAAATGGCCCCCCTGGTCGATGATATCGAGTTGATTCTATTTGAATCCTTTACCCGGACAAATTTGCCGTCGCTTTCGGTTATCAGGGAATTGCGGGAACTGAAAAGGGATTTCGGCCATACCTATACCGTTCATCTGCCACTCGATATAAGGCTGGGCGATTCATCCCCGGCAGTCAGGCGGGATTCGATCAGCCAGATAAAGCGAATTATCGACCTCACATCACCAATCGGTCCATTTGCATATATATGCCACCTCAATCGGACAGAAAAAAGACCGGCTCAAGCAGATAAAAAAAACGTATATAAACAGTGGTCCCTCCGCTGTTTTGAATCACTCTCAAAGGTGCTGCCGTATCTTCCGCATCCCCGGATGATGAGTGTCGAGAATATTGAATGTTACGAGATCGGTGAATTGATACCGTTTCTGGAGTGTCTTGATATCTCGATATGTCTTGATATCGGGCACATCTGGAAGCTGAAGGGAAATCCCATAGAGGTCATCGAAAGCTATCCCTGGAAGATCCGTGTGATTCATCTTCATGGTGTCGACGGACGGGATCACACGTCGATACGTCGTATGCCGGAAGCGGACGTTTTTCCCATCTTCGACGAGCTGATCCGGCGGCATTACCTGTATCCCGTAACACTCGAGGTTTTTTCCGAGGATGATTTTAATTCATCGCTCGATATGATCAAACAATGGTGGGGGCAAAGGGGGTCGTAATGGAGAAAAAGGTATATTTTGTACTGGGCGGTGTCAGAAGCGGAAAGAGTGATTACGCGCAATCACTGGCCGCAAGGCTTTTTCACCGAGTCGTTTTTTGTGCGACGGCAGGCGCGCATGACGAGGAAATGAAGGACCGTATCCTGAAGCACAGGAAGAAACGGCCGGGGCCGTGGCATACGATAGAAGCCCCCCTGCATCCGGCGGAAGCACTCCGGGCGCACATAAAAAACACCGAAGCCGTGCTTGTCGATTGCCTGACCATATTCACGGCCAATCATCTCCTGGCTGCCGATGCGGACCGGCATCCGGAGTATACGAAAACGATAATCGAAAAAGAACTTGTTGAACTCATGTATTTGTATGATCAAAATGAGGCAAGCCTGATTTTCGTTTCGAATGAAGTCGGGACCGGTGTCGTCCCCCCCACTCCTCTCGGCCGTCGATACCGGGACCTTCTTGGATGGGTGAATATATGGGTCGGGCGGAAAGCCGACCACCTCATCCTTATGACGGCGGGTATTCCGCTCGATATCAAACAACTGCACAGAACGCAGGAACCCTGGCTGAGGGAGCATCGATTGATGTGAGTCCGGGTTAAAATGCCCAGTGGGCCTGTGTGTAGTGTCCGGCAAAAAAGGCGTAGAAAGAGAGGAAAATAAGGATGATGATGAAATGAACCGCCTTGTTTTTCGACCAGACGGCCAGGATGATATAGATCGGAAAGAGGGGGAGTACATACCGGGGAAGACTGAGCCAGTATGAATTGGAGGTGACAACGAGTAACGTCAGCCATATGTAGGATGTATAGAGGGGCCGTTCCTTTATCACCATCCAGCAGATGAAGAAAAGAGCGTACGCCACGGCAATCAATTCCGCGAGGGCGCTGATGATGAACTGGCTGGGCTCTTTCCATTGCAGACTCATAATGGCATTCCATCCCCCTTCCGTAGGAAGCGAGAGATGTTTATTCCATACTTCTTCCTGCAGGCTGAGAAAATGAAATGGATCACCGAAGACTTCGTAGTTGATCGACAAATACCAGACCAAACCGAGGGGAACGATTCCGATAAATAAAATATCCCACCGGATGTCCCTGATTTTCCATTTTTTCTGGTGCAGGTATTCGAGCAAAAGGGAGAGAATAATGACGATACCGGTAAGTCGTGTCGCGGCGACAAGCGCACCCAGAATGCCCGCGACCGCCCAGTTAGATTTTCGTGCATAGTAAAAACTTCCGATGATGAGTGCGCAGAATAGTGATTCGGTATAAGCACCATGCAGAAAGAACGCGGAAGGGAATATCGAAAAATAAATGACGGCCCGTATCGCCGTGTTTTTCGAATAGTCGAGACGGACAATTCTGTAAAGGAAATAAACGGCAAAAATATAGGCAATGTTCGAAATAATAAGGGCTGCAACAAGATAATCACCGACAATATAACCTAAACCCCTGATAAGGGTGGGGAAGAGGGGGAGAAACACGATGAGGACACGGCGTTCTTCCGTTGTGCCGTAATCCCAATCGGCGATATTCGTATAATGACAGGCATCATAAATGTACCACATATCGGTGAAGTTGGAAGGAAACGTATTCTTCGAGATAATGTAGGCAACGAAGGTGTAGAAATAGGTGAATACAATAACGGATACGGCAATAATGAAGATTTCCTTGAGGTCCCTGATATTTCTATAGAACGGACTCGGTTTCCGGTGCAGGTTATTCGACTCGATCACGCTTTTTCTCCCTTTTGATTGTGAGGAAAACATTAAGCCCCACGACGATCAGTCCGATCGCAACAAGAAGCGCGATCAGCGGCAGGTTGATATTGTGGATGCTGATCGCTTTTCTCGGATTTTCTGCGGTTTCTGCGGAAACATTACTCGAAACGTTGCGGCCGTTTTCCTGATTCTTCAAATAAAAGCAGTCGGCCGGGACAAAATCGACCGCCGTCATCCGCACGTCATCGAAATAGGCGATCCCGCCTACGATATTATAGTACATACCGATTCTCACCCCGATTTTAACATCGCGGTGTGCTTTACTTGTTCTGAAATACATCTCGACGTATTGCCAGTCCGTTGTCCCCTCGATATCTCCTGAGTATTCATATCCGCCCATAATCGAAATATTTGCCCCGATTTTTCCCGCTTCCACGTTTTCCGTTGCAATCCAGCAGGAAAGCCGGTAATAGGTTTCAGGTTTTACCGGTATCAGCTGGATGAGCCGGAGGTCATTCGGGTTGATTCCGGTAAAAATCCGGACCGCACGCTCTCCGCTGTGTACTTTATCGGAGACCGCTTCGATTCCCCCCCCTTCGGTGAAGGATTCCTTTTTCCATCCATCGATAAGCGGTTGTTCGAAATCACCGTTATGGACGAGGTTAATCTCCGGTTCATCGGTATATCCCGGGTATGCCGGGCACGCAAACTGAATAAGGAGAAGATAAACTACATAATAAAATATTGCGAATGAGTATTTAGGTTTCATATATTACGGCATTAGATTATGGTGGTAAAGTCGAGTTAAGTCAATGCCAACATTCTATTGAAAAGCTTTATTTTCCGGGCTATGATAGGGGCTGTGGAGGAACTGACAAATATCATCGCGATCAATTATGTTGATCCGGAAATCAACCAAATAATCGAGGGGGTCCCCGCCCGAAAAAAAAGGATTGAAAAGCGTTTTACCGGAAACGAAGAGTTTTTTCTCAAACTGAAAGAGTCTTTTACCGTTCCCCATTTTCCCATTCACCATGACGTGAGAAAAAGGGAACCGGAAGAGCACTACATCAGGGCACTGCGAGAAAGCTGCAGCCGGTTCATCAAACCGGCCGGTGACCTGTTTTCAGGGTGTACATTTTTTTTTGATCCTTCCGATATCCTGAAACCATGTTTTTTCAAACTCTACAGGATCAATGACGCGGAATATCTTTTTTTTATAAAAGTCGACCTCGGATTTCGTGCCCGGTACGGGACTATTATCAGATGGGGGACAAATGACACGACACCGGAATATGAGACCCACTTTCTTTTTATCGAAGCCCTTTTGATTCCCCTCGAATCGATAAACATCGTCGATGATAGAATCGAATCATTTGTGATCAGGCAGACAATTTCAGAAACATGGATCGGAGAACACGGACGGGGGTATCTTCTGCGCGGTATCTGGATTGACGATGAGCTTACGAGGTTTTTTACACGCCTTTTTCTGCCCCGCGACCTGCATATCTATCCGTATTTCCCGTTTATTTGCAAATATAAAACAATGTGCATGAATCTCATCGACCTTGCTCCTTGTGAAAGGGAGAAACGGCTTCCCCTGCTTCACAACGCTCTTGCATTCGTTTCACCGCACATGAGAATTATCGAATCATCCATGAAAAGCGAGAAATTCCGGGAGGAGCTTGAGGTTTTTCAAACACTGAAAAAGGACGTTCCCGCTGAGTGGAACGATGTTTTTGCATCGATCCGTATACGGCCTTATCTTAACGGGAATAACATGAAGGAGTTTGCCGTTGAAGATTAACATGAAAGAATTCAAAGGTCTTCGCGTTACCGTCATGGGCTTGGGCCTTCACGGGGGCGGGCTTCAATCCGCCCTGTTTCTGGCACGGCACGGAGCGGATGTGACGGTCACCGATCTTCGGGATGAAAAGGTCCTGGCACCCTCTCTTGCGCGCCTTGCCGGATTTCCCGTTTCGTTTGTTTTGGGAAGACATGAGGAACGGCTTTTCAGCGATACGGATCTGGTAGTGAAAAACCCGGGTGTACCGAAAGACTCCCCCTTCCTCGCCACGGCAAAATCAAGCGGTATTCCCATTGAGACCGATATTTCTCTTTTCCTTTCACTCTCATCCAATCCGATTATTGCCGTGACGGGAAGTAAGGGAAAATCGACGGTGGCAAGCGCGATCCATTACTGCCTGGCGGCAAGGCATAAAGGGGCCCGATTGGGGGGGAATATCACGGTTTCACCCCTTGGCTTTGTCGAGACGCTATTGCCGGAAGAGCCGGTAGTGCTGGAATTATCCTCATGGCAGCTCGCCGATCTCGCCGGGAAGGCCGTCTTGAAACCCGGGATTTCGGTGATTACCAATATCTTTCCCGATCATATGAATTATTATCATGGCATGGATGATTACATCGCGGACAAAAAAATAATTTACAGGAACCAGGATGCCGCCGACAGTGCGGTTTTTAACAATGATTGTCCGGTAACCGCTTCCGCGTTCGCTGACTGTAGGGCACAACGATATTTCTTTTCAAAAAAACCGTTCGGTGATGAAAAAAGGGGCGCATGGATGGAAGGGAAGCAGGGGATCGCCCGGATAGGGGATAACAAGGAGACGCTTTTCGATACCGCGCCCCTCCTGAAAGGCTCTCATAACAGGATGAATCTCCTCTGTGCGGGGCTTGCCTGCCTGCTTGCAGGTCTTGATACAGGGACAATTTCAGAGAGACTGGCCGGGTTTCCCGGCATTGAACACCGGCTCGAGGCGTTTCTGGAACATAAGGGGGTAATCTATTATAATGATTCTGCGGCAACGATTCCCCATGCGACCATTCACGCGATTCGCGGATGCAACCGTCCCCTTGTTCTCATCACCGGCGGAACAGACAAGAATATCGATTTTGCTCCCCTCCTCGACGTTATCGGTGAATGTGAAAAGATCGTCTTGCTTGCGGGAACGGCCACGAATAAATTGACCGGGCTTCTCGATGAGGCGGGAATTCTCTTCGAAGGTCCGTATGACGAACTGGAGAAAGCGGTCAATCGTGCGGTATCATTCACCTCGCCGGGCACCTCGCTTCTTTTTTCACCCGGATGCGCTTCGTTCGGCATGTTTCTCAATGAGTTCGACAGGGGCAGAAAATTCAAAGCCGCGGTAAGAAAAATACTTGGTATAAAGGAAGAATGATAACCTTGTGTATTCATATAATGATGACGATATACATTTCCGCTTTATTCTGTTATTATGCATGATAAATAGGGGAACGGGATATCACTCCCTGTTTAATAACGAGATATATCGACACCCTTTCACGGAGGTATAATCATTATGTATCCGGATAAGGAAAAAAACCGATCGTTTTCTCCCGAGGTATTCGATCGGGGTAAAACGTCGCCGACTTTTTTTGAGAACTTAAAAAAGAAAATACTCAAAAAGGTAAGGGGTGCCGTTACTGGATTCAGCGCCCATGCGGTCGTCTTCGGGGCGGCAAACGCCTTTCTCTTCGTTCTCAATATGCTTACAAGCGCACAATTCCCCTGGTTTTATTTTCCACTTGGCGCGTGGGGAATAGGACTTGCCTCGCATTTTCAGTATGTGTTGAACGCCAAAAAAGCGCGGAACCAGATTCTGCCTCTCGAAAAACTGGACCCGGAGCAACTGGTTATGGTCAGAAAGATACAGAAAATGGAAGGGGCTTTCAATCATCATAGAACGGCTTTTCTGGCGTTTTCCGCATTTATTTGCGGCATCAATAATATTACCTGGGGTGGATTTCAGTGGTGGCTTATTCCTACGGCCGCATGGGGTGTCGGATTTCTCGTCCATTTTGCCGTTCACCGGGCCCGTAAAAAATACCTTATCGAGGAATTGAAAGAAGCGGGGATTGTATGGGAGGAAATAAAAAAACATCGTTTTACTCCAAAATACGGGGATTTTTCTCCCCGGGGAGGGGGAAGCGGCGTACTCAAACAGGCGGAAGCGATCAAAAATAGCCTTATCGGGCAGGTAAAAACAGACCGTGAAATGAAAAGGCATTTTGGCGGAGAACTCGAACAGCTGCTTTCACGCTTTATCGGCCAGATCGAGGAATTGCTGCTGCGGGATACGGAACTTGACAGAGTACTGACAACAGTATCGGAAGAGGAAATCGGGGAGACACTCGCGTCATTAAAAACAAAATATGAAAATACGGACGCGGCATATCTAAAAAAAGAGTATGAAAAATCGATTTCACAATACGAACATCACCGAAAGACCATCACCGAATTAAAAAATCAGAAAGAGATGATTTCACTCAGGCTGTCTTCATCGATCACCGCACTCAAACAGATCCAACTCGACGTAGCGAGAATGAAACATATGGACACAATTCAGGAACCATATTCACTCAAAACCCTGAAAGCAAAATCCCGGGAGCTTTCGGATTATCTGGAAGCGTTACAGGAAAGCTACCGTGAACTCGACCTGGGCGGCTGATTGCCGGAATATTTTGATAAAGCGGCCGCAGCTTGTGGAACGAACGTTGCGGGTGTTTTTCCATCGTATGAATGTCCCGATTATGTCGGGAACCTCATGTAAAGGTTGTATCGAAGATCAAGAAACGGAATTCATATAAAAAAAGCGTTTTTCATTGGAATATCCGGGTAATTAGGTTAAAATTATAAAGTAGTAAGGAGTGTTTCAATGAAGAGATATCGTATATACATAATATTTTTTCCGCTGTTGCTCATGCTTTTATCCGGCTGTTTTTCCATGATGAATATGTATAAAAAACCGGAGACAATCAAGGAACCGGATACGCCGATAACGGTTGATGACTCGGAAACGATTTCGTTTCGGAAGGTGATTATTAAAATACCATACGGAACGGTCATCGGAAAATTATTTCTGCCGCCGACGCAGATTAAGGATCTAAAGTGGGAATCCTCCACAATAGAAGGAGAAAAACAGTTTACGGAAACCGGGGAAAAGATATTGAACAGTTATGGTTACAGGGTGCTTGAAAAAGGAGATGATCTTTTTGACACAAGCAATTCCGAAAAAGCACGATTCCAGATCGCCGGTGTCATCTCCTCCCTGTTTTTTAATGTCGGCGGTAAAAACACATTGATAAGCAGGATTTTTGAACATGATATCAGTATGGATGTCGAATGGCAGGTATATGACAGTTTCAAGGAGAAGGTCGTTTTTAAATTAACGACGCACGGTGAATATTATACGGAAGATGATGAGCCTATCAATGTCGCCGAACTTGCATATATCGTGTTTGAACGCGCTATGTGCGATCTTCTCGCGAACAAAGAACTTTCGGCAATTCTTGTCGATAAAACTGTTGAAAATGAAACGGAAGAGACATACGCTGATATCGACATCAATTATAGCAGGGACGCGCTAAAAGTAAAGCTTCCGGACGATATTTCAAAATTATTCGATGCGGTTGTTACCATTAAAACGGGCGTCACGCATGGCAGCGGCGTCATTGTTTCTTCCGAGGGCTATATCCTTACCGCCGCCCATGTGGTAAGCGGTGTCGAGAAAGTGAATATTGTTTTCCACTCCAATATTCAACTGGAAGCAAAAGTCGTCAGAATCAACAAATCGAAGGACACCGCCTTATTAAAAGTCCAGGGGACTCAATTTAAATACCTCCCCCTGCATTTTAACAGACCTGCGATCGGCAGTGAAATTTTCATCATCGGGACGCCACTGGAAAAACAGTTTTCCTATTCTGTTACCAAGGGTATTATCAGCAATTATCTTGAAGAGGACGGGAATGAACTTATCCAGACAGACGCCGCCGTCAATCCCGGTAACAGCGGAGGTCCGCTCATTGATAAAAATGGATTCCTGGTCGGTATCATTTCAAAGAAAATTGTCGGCTTCGAAGTGGAAGGACTTGGATTCGCCGTCAGCCTCGAGACGATATTCGATACGCTTTCGATAAAAAAGAAAGAGTAATCGGGGAGATTGAAATAAACGGGGTAAGTGTTGCCCGACGGTTACGATTCGGAGTTATCCGGGGGCAGGTATTCATGAAAACGGTAGTAGGTCGTTTCCCTTGACATATCGAAATCACCGACTGCCTGGCCGGAGCGAAGGCATGCCTTTAATCCCGCTTCGGCTTCATCGAGGGGGATGTTGAGTTCGATCGCGACATCGGAGAGGGTAAGGATACCCTTATGTTCCCTGGCGAGCTTCAGGATCTTGACCGGCAGCATGGGATCGGCGAGGGGTTTCGGCGGTTCGGTTTTTTTCCGGTATTCGGTAATTTTTTTGAGGATCGAGCGTTTATCCGGGACAAGCAAAATCAGTCCCCCGGCCGTGAATATTATTCCCGCTGCAATTGCCGACAGACCGATGGTCGGCACAGGTATCGGGCTTCCAAGATTTATGAAGTTGATGATACCAAGCGTGATAAGCACATACCCGAATATTCTTCCCGGCTTGAGCGGCTTTTTTTTCGAATATTTCCGTTTGTCATCCATTCGCCAATCCTTGTGTTCGTGTGTCTTCAAATTTAGCAGAATGGCATTAAAAATGCAACATCCTCAATTAAGCGGAATTATTGAATGACAACAGGTTTTCCCCTTATAATAAAGAGTATGTTTGATAATCCTGAAAAATTCATCTGGGTGGGGTTATGTGTTCTGTTCGGACTTGGTTTTCTCGTTGCGGGATTTTTCTGGTTCCGGTGGGAGGAGGAGGTAAAATCCTGGCCGTCCGCGTCCGGATTGATGTGTGATTGTTCAATACGCCCATATGATACGGAAGACGATACCCCTGACTTGTATGTGCTGGATTACCTTTATGAATATCGTATCGACAACAAGACATTCAGGAATCATGAATATTCGGCATCCGATGAAGGTCCCTACCGGTACAATGAAGCGCAAGTCCTTTTGGCAAGGCACAGTGAAGGGACGGAGGTCGTTGTCTATTATAATCCAAAGAATCCGCAAAACTCGTATATCCATCAGTCGGATAGCAGTTCGGGGGCGGATATGATGCTGGGGGGGCTTGCATGGTTCGGTTTCGGCCTTGTTTTGTTCATTGCTTTTATCGTTTATAATTTTATAGTGAAATTGGCGGAAAAGCACCGTAAGGGGGCACTGTAGCGCCGTATCCGAAAAGGCCATATGGCGCCGCTCTGTCGTCTCTTGCGGGGTATATATTGCTGCGCAAATCCGTGAAACACGGTCGAAGGATATTTATGAAAGGAAATAAAACATTTATCTTTTTTATTTCTGTCATTTCACTGTTTTCCCTGATCGTTTTCAATTGTCTGAGAACAAATATGACTATTACCTCTCCCGGTTGCGCTTTTTCGAAGCCCGGGAGTGACCGCGCCGTTTCCATGTGTATAAACGTGAACCAGATCGGTTATTTGATCGATCGGCAAAAATGCTTCTGGTTAAGCAATATCGACATACGTTACCATAAGCGTTGGTTTCTGATCGATGAAGAAACGGACGATGAAGTGCTTTCGGGCGTCATCGCGGGAAGAGGCTCGTATGATCCCCTTTCCCGTGATATTGTCGAACGGATCGATTTTTCACACTGGAATAAATCCGGCAGTTATTATATCAGGGTGAATAACCTCGGCAGATCCCATTCCTTTATGATATCAGATACCGTCTTCAACGATGTGTTCTATGCGGCCGCGCGAAGTTTCTATTATCAGCGGTCGGGAATGGCGTTGTCGTCCGAATGCGCGGGTATCTGGTCTCGTCCCGCCGCGCATACCCGTGATGCGTATCTCTATGACGGATGTGACGGTACTCGTATAACTGCGGACGTCTTCAGGCAGAGTACCGGCGGGTGGTATGACGCGGGGGACTTCGGGAAAAAGATTGTACCGGCGGCAGCGGCACTCTATTCTTTTTTCAGGCTGTTTGAATTGTATCGGGACAGGATCGAAGGCGTTTCTCTCGATATTCCCGAAAGCGGCAATACGATTCCCGATCTTCTTGACGAGGCAAAATACGAACTCTCATGGTTTCTTTCCATGCAGCGGCCGGATGGTGCGGTACATCATTTGATTGCCTCGCCTAATTTCCACTTCGATATGCCCGATACCGATTTCCAGACACGTTATATTGTTACGGTTTCCACGACGGCAACCGCCGATTTTTGCGCGGTCATGGCAATGGCATCGAGGGCTTTCCTCTCTTGTGATCCGTCATTTGCCGGGGAATGTCTTGCCGCTGCGGAAAATGCATGGAATTTTCTCGAAAATCATCAAACGATACTGCCGCCGGACGGCTATCGGGATCCTCCCTGTATCAATGAAACCGGCGGATACGGGGATACCGACGATACCGATGAACGGTTGTGGGCGGCGGCCGAGATGTTCAGGGCGGCCGGTACAGAAAAATACGGAACATACTTCACCCGTCATTATATGCGCTGGTCGCCCGCGATTCGTTATCCGTTCAACTGGCGGGACGTTCATAATAACGGGATGTTCTCCTACGTACTGGAAACGCGAAACTCAGGTCCGGATCCGGTGCGGGATACCATCATCACGGATATCCTTCACTATGCCGATACAATCTCTGACAAAGCCTTTCATGCCGGCTATGGAATTGCCCTGAAAGAAGGTGATTTTTATTGGGGATCCAACGCGATTGTCCTGGCTTATGCCCTGGAGTTGATCCTGGCGGACGAACTGGCCGGCGGCCGGCCCTATCTGCCGTCGGTACTGGATCATCTGAATTATATCCTTGGAACGAACGCCCTTGGAAAATGTTTCGTGACCGGGTGCGGTAAAAGCAGTGTGACCGATCCGCTTCAGGCGGCAAGTCCGTACGACGGTCTGGCCGAACCCGTCCCCGGTTTTGTCGTGGGCGGGCCTAACCGGTATGGCGGCGATTACGATCTCGTTTTAAATCGGTATATTGCAGAAAACGCACCCCCGCCGGCAAAAAGCTATATCGACGATCACCGTTCGTTTTCCTGCAATGAAGTCGCCCTTTGTTACACGGCCCCGCTTGTCTTTCTTGCCGGATATTTCTACGGACCGGCCGCTTCACGCTGAGCGGTTGAATCTGTATCGGTTTCTTCCCACGGGAAGGCACGTTCTCTTCAAGCTGCACCATCCCCTCCTTTGTTTTAGCGATAAAAAAAGCCCCGTCCCGTCTTCCTTTTCCGGCGATATTTGACTTTCTCTTTGAAATATGGTATAAAACAACAAAAAGAAAGGAAGTAACAATGAAAAAATCGAACAATATCGTCAATGCGTTATTATGTTTGGCATTCTTTTTTCTTGCCTCGGGTATTTCCGCCCAATCGGTCCATGTCAATTTTGCGGAAGCACTTCAAAAATCGATTTATTTCTATGATGCGAACAAATGTAATCTGTCGACGCCGAACAGGCTTGCGTGGCGGGGGCCGTGTCATATGAGGGATTACGAAATACCGCTCGATGAATCCCATACCAATATGTCCGCGTCATTCATATCTGCACACAAATCCGTATTGGATCCCGATAATGACGGTGCACTCGATCTTTCAGGCGGATATCACGATGCGGGCGACCATGTCAAGTTCGGATTGCCCCAGGGGTATTCCGCGTCGACACTCGGCTGGGGAGTATACGAGTTCAGGGATTCGTTCGTCGATATCGGTTCATACGACCATATCATCGATATTCTCAAATATTTCACCGATTATTTTTTACGCAGTACCTTCATGGACGGTTCCGGTAATGTGATCGCCTTCTGTTACCAGGTCGGTGACGGCGCGGCTGACCATGTCTGCTGGTGTCCCCCCGAACTCTGGTACGAACTTTCGACAACTGACCTCCGTCCCTGTTATCTGGCAACCCCGGAGGAACCGGCGAGCGATATGTGCGGTGAGGCTGCCGCCGCGCTCGCACTCATGTATCTCAATTATGGGGATGTCGACCGGGCATATGCGGCGGAATGCCTTGAAACCGCGAAGGCCCTCTATGAGTTCGGAAAGGCAAACAGGGGAATGGGGTTTTCAGGGGGGTTTTACGGTTCCGGCTACGATCATGACGAGTTGTCCTGGGCGGCTGTCTGGCTGTATGCAGTCACCGGAGAAACCGGATATATCGACGATATTATGAGTCAGGATTCTTCCGGCGCCTATACCGGGTTTGTCTCGCGGATTGTCGACACCCCGGAGAACGACTGGCAGAACGCGTGGGTGCACTGCTGGGACGCGGTATGGGGGGGAGTTTTTACCGTACTGGCCACCCTTTTCCCGGAAAACGAGCTCTACGATTATTATTCACGCTGGAATATCGAATACTGGTCGGGCGGTGAAATACAACACGCGACAACCTCCGATTCCAACTACCTCAATTACACCCCCGGCGGCTACGGCATGATCAACACATGGGGGTCCGCGAGATACAATACCGCGGCCCAGCTTTGCGGGCTTGTCTATGCGAAGTCACGGAACAGAACCGATATCGCCGAATGGGCGCGGGGGCAGATGACCTATATTATGGGGGATAATCCCCTGAACAGGTCCTATATCGTCGGGTACGGCGACAATTACGCCCGCCATCCCCATCACCGGGCGGCGCACGGTTCACTCAAAAACGATATGAACATTCCGCCGGAACACAAGCATATTCTCTGGGGCGCCCTTGTCGGCGGCCCGGACGGTTCTGATCAGCATGAGGATATTACCACCGATTATTCATATAATGAGGTCGCGATCGATTATAACGCGGCTTTTGTCGGCGCGTGCGCCGGTCTGTACGAGTTTTTCGGGAGATCGGCCGGTCACGCACCCGTCCGGGATTTTCCGCCTCCGGAGACGGACCGGAAGGAATATTTTATGGAGGCGAAAATCGAAAACGAAAACACGGAAGGAATTGAACTCAAGTTCAATCTCCATATAGAACCCTGTCTGCCCCCGAGGCTGGAATCCGGATTCGAGGCCCGTTACTACATCGATATCGACGAGATACTCAATGCGGGCGGGGATATTTCACGTATTAAAACCCAGGTTTATTATGACGAACAGGGAATGCTTCACGGCGGCCCGAACGTATCGATCGGAGCGCCCGTTGCGGTGAACGCGGCGGAAGGCGAATACTATATCCCGATCGACTGGGGGACGGCCGAAATGGTGGGAACGAGGGAACTCCAGTTCGTCATCCAGATCATCCAGGAATATTCCGGCGGTACGAATCCGGCCTGGGACGGGTCGAACGATTATTCGCATCAGGGGCTCGGTTCCGCATACGCGGAGACGACCGTTATCCCGATCTATCATGACGGCATCCTCGTCTACGGCGAACCACTCGGGGGAGGGGAAACAACGCCATCACCGACCCCGACTCCGACTTCAACGGCAACCCCGTCTCCGACCCCGACAAACGGAACGGGATGCGCATATGCGATCGGGGACGCCAATGGAAGCGGCTCGATCGATATCGTCGACGCCCTTCTTGTCGCGCAGTACTATGTGGGACTCGATCCGTCCGGTTTTCAGGTATGCGCGGGCGATGCGAACGGCGACGGGACGATCAATATCGTCGACGCGTTACGGATCGCACAATGTTACGTGGGGCTTATTTCCTGTGATTTTTAGCCGAATAAAGCAGGCCGGCCGGCACGCGGCCGGCCGTTTTCTCTGTAGGCAGGACTGATGTAACCGCCGGACGAGGCTGCCCGGAAGCAGTGCAGGCCGGTTTTATGGTCTATTCGAATACCTTTTCGATGCGCTTCAACTGGTTTTCGATCTGTTTGACGACATCACTTTTCCCGGCATCCCTGTAAAGCGCCAGCGCCTGGCTGTAATTGAGATGGGCGAGTCGCAGGTACTTGTCCGCCTGCTTTGCATCCTTTTCATCATAATATATGGCGCCGATATAGTAATACAGATCGCCGTAGATCTTTTTATCCGTCCCCGGCTGCTGTTCGAATATACCGGCAGACTGAAGAAGATATTTTTTTGCCGATAAGTAATCTTTTGTGTTGATATAAACGGTGCCAAGGTTGAAGTAGATTTCGGCCAGCATGACCGGCTTCGGCGGCTGCACGTCGTTATAGCTTTTTTCCGCCGAAATAAGGTGGGTCTCGGCTTCCCGGAATTCTCTCAAATTGATTAAAACATACCCCGCCGCGTGTGAAGCAAGAAAAATGGCCGAAGCGTCTTTGACGCCCGATTTCTTCAGGTCTTCGAGCGCTCCCGTGAGATTATCTTTTGCCGCGGCAAGCTCCTTTTTGTCTCTATAAATGAGTCCGATTCTCAATTTAGTGAGCCCGAGACCATAGTGATTGGGTTCCGAATCTTTCTCAAAATACTCCTTCGCTTTCAAAAGCTTCGTCATGGCGGCATCCTGATCATTGTCATGCAAGGTGATAACGCCGAAACCATAATAACACCAGCCATAGGCGTTATCGTCTGTGACGCTCGCCGTATCGTACTCATACATGGCATCCGTGAAACTCCTGCGCGCGGCATCCCATTCGCCGTTTCGTATCTGGTCCAGGCCCTTCCGCACAAGGTCGTCGCCGGGTTTGAGACCGATGTCGCGAAGACCGAGACAGCCCGGTAACAGTATCAAAAGAATACCTGATAAAAGCATATCGATTAATAATGAGGCGTTTTTTTTCATCGTCCCTCCTGTTCATTGAATCCTGATGTAAACATCGGACTTTATGGAAACATTGTCAACCCATACGGTGGCATACGCTGATGCTTTTACTGCAGATTCTAAGCTTCGTCCCTGTTTTACCGTTTTAACCCGGTTTTCACGTACCGCTTACTTGTTTCAATATAAATAATTGCTTTACATACCCAAAAACAGTTTGTGTTGTGAGAAAGAAGCATTATAAAATTCTTTTGCCAAAACCCGGCTTAAATATTTCGTCACTCTGTAATAAACAGATACCAAACAATTCAATATGAGTTTTTTTCATTGTGAGAAGTCCGGGTTAAGCGTCTTCAGATTTTTTTGTCTTTTTTAGAGAAAAATCAAAGCAGCGGGCATTTTTTATGCGTTATATAATGTATACTGACAATTAATTAAATTGTCAGTATTTCCGATTGTAATGAGTTTATCAGTTTCTTTTATTATAACGAATTAGATGGAACAGCCAAGTGTAAGAAACTGACAAACTCAAAACAGAGGAGTATATATAACCTTTTTATTCAAGGAGCCTCATATGACAGCATCTGTTTTGCATGAGTTTCATCTTATCATGACTGAACTAATGAGAGAAAAACTGCT
>JAFGHO010000111.1 GCA_016930085.1 Spirochaetales bacterium | reverse complement strand
TGTGAACGTGTCGTTCTTGCGAACGTGTCGTTCTTGTGAACGTGTCTGTATTTTTATCAATGAATGCACCTTGCAACATTCTCGAGCTTATCGTATGATTTTTGGACCATCAGCGAGAAAGGATAACGGCTTTCCATGTTCGATTTCAACGAATTTTATGCAAAGGAAAACGACAAGGCGGGAGAACGCTATACGGCTACCGTCGATGCCGTACGCACCATCGCGGCAGAAACGGAAGACCCGGTACGGATTGACGGGATAAGGGAATTGCTGCGTTTCTATAATGCCGGATCCCGCCTGATACTGGAATGCGCGAACGCCGAAAAAAAGACGGACGAATCTTATTTCAGCGGGAATTCTTATTCCGAACTGAAAAAAGAAAACGGCTCCTTTTACCGTGAACTCGAAGAAAGCAATTATGAAACCAGCTATGCGAACCCCTCCTATAGCGTGAAAGTACTGGGCGACGGGATAGGCCGGCTTTACTCTTTTTTCTACACGGCCTTGCGACGATATATCGGCTATGCGAAGAAACACCAGCGCTATAAAATGGAAGAGGCAAACAGAATCTTTTTAGAAAGTTACCGTTTCATAACAAAAGAAAAACCGGCATATGAACCGCTAAAAGAAATAATAACCGGCATCGTGAAAAAAAAGGATGCGGTGAGGGATTTTCATTATTCTCTCCAGAAGCGGTTCAATCCTGATTTCGGATATTTCAGGGACCTGATCCGATCCGCGGGAGCCGGGGACCCCCGTTATCTCTTCAGATACCACAGCCATATATCGGACTGCGAGAGTGAGACCGCAGGCTTCCTCTCCGGCTACACGGCCGGGAAAATACAAAGGTGCGCGAATGTGATCGTCGAGAGTTACGTGCGGGGATTTGAAAGGAACAACAAATCTTTTGACGGAAGGCCGCATGTCGCTCTTTTTTATAATATCGGTATGGAACGGTTGATCGAAGCGGTGACCGGCGAACTCGCGAAACACGGGTTCCTTGCCTGTATCTCGGACCCGTCGTCGACCCCAACGAACCGCCAGTATCTCTACGATCACCGTTTCGATAGCGCCCTCTATTTGGATGAGGAATATATTGAAGAAACGGTCCGCGCCTATGACGAAGCCCTCGGGAATAACAGGATGTTGCTTGAAAAATATTCGGGCGGGATATATATAAATACATTCGGCGAGGCACCCTTTTGTCCGGTCAATAAAGAGGAAACGATAACGTTCGGCGAAGTCCGGCAAAAACGCTACCGGCAATACCAAAACCGTATGAACCGTCTGTACAACGAATATATACCCCGGACAAAAACGAGTTTCTGTATCGTCGCATTTCCCTCGCCGGAAATAGGCGATGCGTACGGTGAAATATTCGATGAAACCGTGCAGATCAATACCCTGGATACGGATCATTACGAGAACATCCAGCAGAAGATGATCGATGTTCTGGACAAGGCCGATTCGATACGAATCGAAGGCAAGGAAGAAAATCTCACCGATCTCACGGTCACGATGCAACCCCTCGACGATCCGGATACCCAGACGAAGTTCGTCAATTCCGGGGCAAACGTCAATATACCCGTGGGCGAAGTCTTCACCTCACCCCGATTGCAGGGAACAAACGGCGTTCTGCATGTAAAAGAGATATACCTCAGGGGATTGCGTTACGACAACCTCAGACTCGTTTTCAAAGACGGGTTTGTCGTTGAGTATTCATGTACCAATTTCGAGAATGAAAAAGAAAACGATTCCTATATAAAGGATAACCTTCTTTTCCCGCACGGCACCCTTCCCATGGGCGAGTTCGCCATCGGGACCAACACACTGGCTTTCGCGGTTTCGAAAAAATACAATATCACAGACAGGCTTCCCATTTTGATAATCGAAAAAACGGGACCCCATTTCGCTTTAGGTGACACCTGTTTTTCCCGCAGGGAGGATCACAAACTCTATAACGCCTTCAACAACAAGGAGATGACGGCGCGGGACAACGAAAAATCGATATTGCGAAAAACCGACCCGGAGAACGCATATGCCAACAAACATATCGATATATCGCTGCCGTATGAGGAAATCGGAAGCATTCGTGCAGTCATGAAAGACGGAGAAGAAAAAGCGATCATTTCAGGCGGACGCTTTGTCCTCGAAGGAACGGAAGAACTCAACCGGTATCTGGAAGATAAGCCGGGGAAATGACATGAAGGTATTTTTTACCATTATCAAGATCGCGCTAAAAATAACCGCCCGGTACCGGTTCACATTTCTCATGTCCGTGATCATACACCCCGTTTTCATGATACTGGGAATTCTGGTTTTTTCCAGTCTTTACCGCCATGCCGGCACGGCGATGCTTGCGGGATTTGAACTCGCTCAGATGGTATGGTATCTTGCGGGAATACTCTTTATCTGGTCGGCCATCTGGAACAGCACGGACTCACACATCGCGTTCAAAGTCCTGCACGGAGATTTGACCCAGGACCTCCTCCGTCCCCTTTCCATTTTCAAACTCGAACTGGGCATGGCCATCGGGCACCGGACACAGGCCTTTCTTCTCGAGTTTTTGCCCGACATGATAATCCTCCCGCTCATCTATTTCCCCTCGTTCATGACAATCTGGTCAGTCCTGAAATTCATACCGGTCCTCATCGGGGCGTTCCTCATCTTTTTTCATATCAATTTTCTCATCGGGCTTCTGAGTTTTGTCATGAAGACCACGAAAGCCATCGCATCGATACGGTATATTCTCGTTGCAACGATGGGCGGCGGGTGGCTCCCGCTCGATTTCTATCCCCCCGCCTTTAACGCGATCAACAGGTATCTGCCCTTCCAGTATATCTTTTACCAGCCCCTCCGCGTCATGCTCAATACGACTCCCACACAATCCCCCGAAGGCTATCTCACCATTATCGGGGTTCAGGCCGCATGGATCATCGGACTCCACATCCTTACCCGGGTGTTGTGGTTCGGGGCATACCGCAAGTATTGCGCGGTCGGAGGATAATGGTGAAAAAACAAACGAGTCTTCTGCTGTTGTATTACCACAATATCAAAAACGAGATCGCCCGCGCCATGCAGTTCCGGGCTGATTTCACGGTCAGTCTGATCACATCATTGGCCTTTTCCATAATCAGTCCGATTACCCAATTCCTCATCTTCCGGCTGACCAATGGATACCCCGGCTGGAGTGTTTCCGAGATGATCGTCTTCCAGGGGGCCTATGTGTTATGGACGGGATTCAGGGAGACCTTGTTCGGCGGGGTTCGTATCTTCATACTGCAGGTAGTACGAAAGGGGGACCTGGACAGAATCCTGCTCAAACCCTTTCATTCGGGGGGATTTATTTTGGCAAGCGGATTCAGGTTTGAAAGTATCGGCTCGATCGCGGCGGGTATTATTGTCCTGGTTCTGGCAATGCCCGCCACCGGTGCCGCCGTGACGATTTCGGGCATCATCGTGTTTCTGGTTCTCATTGTGTGTGGAACATTTCTCTTCATGGGAGTACTTCTCCTCTTCTGCGCCATTACGGTCACGGGTATTTTTTCAGGGAGGATCAGCGAACTTATCGACAGACTGCTCGACTACGCCGGGTACCCGTCCGAAATATATCCGGGGATATCGCGTGCGGT
>JAFGHO010000110.1 GCA_016930085.1 Spirochaetales bacterium | reverse complement strand
CGATATTTTTTTTCTGCCTTTTGTATAGCAAATACCGTGCCGGAAAAAGAAATCGAGACGGCAGTCTATTTTACGTTAAAATAAGCAGTTATTAAAAAGATGACGTAAGCTTTTATAGACCTGTCCATGCATCATACACAGGGGTACACGGCATGCGATACATTAAAATAAATCGTCTGCGTAAGCGCCCGTACTCCTCGAACTCTTTCGGCCATAAAGAAATTATGCGCTACGGGAAAAAAACGGTCACTTTTTCTACTGATTTTCCTTGTACTTGATGATCGTCACCTCGTTCCCTATTTCATTGAAAATGACCTCGTCATAGAATATCTTTGTCAGGAAAATCCCCCTGCCGTTGAATGAAAGGAAATTGCTCGAACCGGGTTCGGGAAGCGACCGCCAGTCGAAACCGTCCCCCTCGTCCCTGATGACGATTTTGAGCATGTCTTTCTTGAGAAGGGAAGAGATATACACTTTCTTGCATTTATTGTTTTTCTTTTCGAGCCGTTCCCTGATCAGTTTTCCGAACTGCCCCTTTGAAATCGCCCTGTTTTTTTCGTCGAAGGTGATATGGAGATTACCGTGCTCGATGGCGTTGGTGATCATTTCCTCGATGCCGATTTTCAGGTTTATGATATCCGATGGGGGAAAAAGAATTTTCAGATGTATCGCGATCTGGTTGATGATGGGGAAAATATGCGCGTTCGCGGTCAGGAGTTCGAATTTTTTCGTTTCTTCGATAAGCGACGAGGAAAAAAAACAGGAGGTGTCGATATCCATTTTGTGCTTGATAATCGAATTGATAACATCCGCCAGTTCGCGGAAATTGAAGGGCTTTTTAAAAAAATTGGTCGCCCCGCCCCGGAGGGCTTCGAGCAGGGTCTGTTCGTCCCCGAATCCCGTCATCAGGATAATGACCGCCTGGGGATCGATCTTTTTTAGTTCTTTCAGCAATCTGATCCCGTCGATTCCCGGCATTCTGACATCGGAAAGGACAATTGTCGGAGTGGTGATCCGGTAGAGTTCTATCGCTGATTCGCCGTCCTCCGCTTCGATCGGTTCATATCCTTCCTTGCGCATGAATTTGACGATCAGGTTCCTCAGGATGTCTTCATCGTCGACAATGAGGATTCTGTTTTTCCCGTTCGCTTGTATGGCCGTCTCTCCTTTCCGGTACATATTTCACATTATAATGGAATAGATTGTATTTGCAATAATTTTATTATCGTCCGCCCTTTTCCTTGCCGGCACCTCCGGCCAGGCCGATCCGTCGTCCGCTCTCACCGGTCTCCCCGTATCCGGGTCTCCCCCCGTATACCTTTGCCGGGGGTGATTGAATAAATACCGATTGTATTGTATCATGCTCCCCGGTACTATTATATGAATATACATAATATACGAAATTTTTGCATCATCGCCCACATTGATCACGGTAAATCGACCCTCGCGGACAGATTTATTCAAAAGGCTAAAATCGTTCCCGACCGTGAGTTCAGAAACCAGATCCTCGACACCATGGATATCGAACGCGAACGCGGAATCACGATAAAAAGCCAGGCGATCACGATTCCCTATACGGGCGTGGACAACGGCCAGTATCTCCTCAACCTGGTCGATACGCCGGGCCACGTCGATTTCAGCTATGAAGTGTCCCGTACCATTTACGCCTGCGAAGGCGCCCTCCTCCTCATCGACGCGACGCAGGGTGTGGAGGCGCAGACGCTTTCCAATTTCTTCATGGCCCTCGAGCATGATCTCGCGATTATTCCCGTCATCAATAAAATCGATCTTCCAAGTGCGAATATCGAGGATGTAAAGAAACAGATCGATCATGACCTTGGACTCGATCCGGATTCGGCCGTGCTTGTTTCCGCTAAAACCGGTGAAGGCGTCGACGAACTGCTCGAGGCGATCGTTCGCCGGATTCCCCCGCCGACCGGCGACGAAAACGCCCCGCTCAAGGCACTGATCTTCGATTCACATTACGACACCTACCGCGGGGTAATCGTTCATATACGTATATTCTCCGGAAAAATAACACCCGGCCGGCACATTCGGTTCTGGTCCCAGAAAACCGTCTATGAAGTCGAGGAAACCGGGTTGTTCCGGCTGCAGCTGAAGAAAACGACATATCTCGGGGCCGGTGAAGTCGGTTATTTTATCGCGGGAATCAAAACCGTTTCCGACACAAAAACCGGAGACACGGTGACGGACAATAAAAATCCCTGCGACGCCCCCCTCCCGGGCTTCAGGGAGGTCCGGCCGGTCGTCTTTTCTTCCATCTATCCCGTGGATGCGAACGATTACGAGGAACTCTCGTCCGCCATGGAGAAACTGAAATTGAACGACGCCTCACTCGTGTATGAAAAGGACTCCTCACTTGCACTCGGGTTCGGTTTCAGGTGCGGATTTCTCGGACTGCTTCACCTCGAGATCGTGCAGGAACGGATCGAACGCGAGTTTTTCCTTTCGATTGTTTTTACCGCACCCTCCGTCCGCTACAGGATATATCTTTCCGACGGCAAAGAAATGTTCGTCGACAACCCCCAGGATTACCCGGATCCCGCTTTTATCGCAAAAACGGAAGAACCCTATATTCGCGCGTCGATCATTACACCGGACGACTACCTCGGCGGGATTCTCACCCTCTGTCTCGAAAAACGGGGAGAACAGAAAAACCTCAACTATCTGGACGAAAAGCGCGTCGAGGTCATCTTCGACATGCCGCTGGCCGAGGTCGTCTTTGATTTCTATGACCGTCTCAAGTCGATCAGCAAGGGATATGCGTCATTCGATTATCAGCTTATCGAGTACAAGGAATCGAATCTCGTCAAACTCGATATTCTCATCAACGGGAAAATCGTCGACGCCCTCTGTATGCTCGTCTTCAAGGACAACGCGTATAAAAAGGCACGGCACATATGCAAAAGACTGCGGGACGAAATTCCCCGGCACCAATTCAAGATACCAATCCAGGGGGCGATCGGGAACCAGATCATCGCCCGCGAAACGATTTCCGCGCTGAGAAAGGATGTCACGGCGAAATGTTACGGGGGGGACATCACGCGAAAGAGGAAACTGCTCGAAAAACAGAAGGCGGGCAAAAAGCGAATGAAGATGGTCGGTAATGTCGAACTCCCCCAAAGTGCCTTTCTCTCCGTCCTGAAAACGGATTCGGACTGATCGTCCCGGCTATGGTGTTATTGCGATTCGAGATACTGGATCAGTCTGGCATAGATACTCGTGTACGGATTCTTTTCGTGGTTTTTGTATTTCTTAAGAAACGCCACAGCTTCTTTTTTCCCCTCGACGAAATAAAGGCTGTATCCAGCGAGGTATGCTGCGTGGTAGTATAATTCGGAATCGACGCCTTTTTTATTCATGATGCGCATGAATGAATTATAAGCGTCATTGTACGCTTTATTTTCGAAATAGTGGTTGCCCAGGATGAAATAATAGACAGGTTCGTCCGGCATCGCATCCTCTTTTTTCAGGACGAGAATGAGTTTTATCGCCTCCCCGTACAACTCACGTTCATACATGATATCGATAAGCTTGTAGGTGCTTTTCCTGTCCCCCTTCTCATGCTTTTCCATAAGGTCGCGTATCGACTTTTCGATCTTCAGGACAGCTTCCATTTCCTTTGCGTAGGCTTCTCCTTCGAGGAACCCCCCGATCTTGCCGTAAAGCGCCCCCCTGTTGTCCACAAAAAGTATTGTCGGGAAACCGGGTATATCGAACTGTTTGACGAAATCGACTTTGTCCTTGCCGTCTTTTTCGGGATTAATGCGGATACAGACAAATTTTTCCGAAAGATCGATGACACGTTTGTGCGTGTAGGTCCGTTTGTCGAGTTCCTTGCACCAGTGGCACCAGTCGGTATACAGATGGATCATGATAAGGGAATTTTTTTTCTCCGCGTTCTTGAGTACGACCGAAAGATCTTTTTCCCACTGTATCGCTTCAGCGCCGAAAAGCGCTGCGGACGACAAAAATAAAACGAGCGTCAGGAAAAACGGATATTTCTTCATCTTGGCATCTCTCTCCTTTCGCAAACCCACTACATAACGACAACCGCACGCTGTTACAAAAAGATACACCCCCTCAAAAAGAAAGTCAAAGCTCAAGCCATGTTTTTTTCGAGCAGCAGAAGGGCACGGTCCATCAGCCTGTTGTAATAACGGACCGAAACGAGCAGCCGGAAGAGAAATCCCTTCTCCGCAACGGGCAACGGCAACGGGTCCGGAAAATGAAGCCATGCATAATCGATCGCATCAAGGATATCCCGTTCTTCATGACTGAAATCCCTTTCACACTCGATGAGTGATTCGAGGCGCGCGGTCAGGAGTTTTTCGGCGCGATCCAGACACGCCTTCTCGTCCGCCAAAAAAAGGCACACCGATTGCGGCCCCTGATGAACGCGGCCGCCCCTGACACCGCTTTCGGGCCGGTCGGTCTTTCCTTCCCCCCGAGGGGAAAAAAGGACCCGGTCGATCTCCCCGTCATCCTTAAGCAGGGGCAAACCGATGTTCATTCCCGTCTTCCCGATATCGAAAATATTCGTTTTACCGGCCGTTATATATGTCACTTCGAGCGCGTACGACCTCAGGACCAGATCGCTCAAAAGCCTGCCGCCCCCCTTTGCCGCCACATCGACGAGGGGCCTTTTCAGTATACCTCCGTAGACAAGCTGCTCGAGCGGGGTAAACCGCGTGGTATGATTGTTCAGAAGCAGGGGATACGGCGTCCCCTTCGCGTGGGTTCTGCCATCGGAATATCCGAAATCAAGACCGGTCACCAGTACGGGACCGTCCGTCATCCGCATGGCGACATAAAGCGCCGCGCCCCCCACCGATCCGAGTGCCGGAATCTGCGTCGGGAGGAAGCATGCCGCTTTCAGTCTGTCCAATAACCGCACGGGGAAAAAGGATGATGAAAAAAGGTAGAGGGGACCGTTAAAAAACCGTAATGTAGCGGGATGGGCGGTCACATCACAGATTACCGGTATGCCCGGGTCCCTGTGGGTGACGAAATCCTTCAGGTTCGCGATCTGGGATTCGAGGATAACGATAAAATCGGGTGTGATCGCGTGTTCGCACAGGGCACCGTATGCCGTATCCACCGCAACGAGTACCACCCTTTTCCGTATCCTTTTTATGGTTTCGATCGTCCCGTCAAGCGACGGCCCGGCACCGATCACGAGAACGGGGAGGTCGACGGCGAGTGACGAAATATCGCGGAGCACCGTGATATCGGGCTTCGCGTGCAGACGAACGAGATTATAGAAGATATGCCTGATCCAGAGGGGCGCCATATAGAGAAGGGTCATCTTGTTTTTCCAGTAAGTGGTAATCTCTTCCTCGAGAAGCCGAACCATCTCTTTGTAGGTTTCCGCGTACAGGTGATAACCTCCCGAACAACTCAGCATCCTGACCCGTCGAAACCGGTACGTTCCGAGCCGTCTGATATAGCGGACCACCTCCAGGGGATTCCCCGTCCGTATGACTGAAAGCCTGTCCGTGTCCGGAAGCCCGACCGGTCCCTTTTCGAGGTATAATTTCATGAGTATTTCGTCAATTTCGATACAGAGAACATGCGAAGAAGCGGGACATTTTCTTTCGAGGATATCGAGGCCGTAGCCGAGACCGATTGAGGGCACGATATAAAGGGTACGATCCTCCAGTTCGAATCCGTCTACCCGTTTCTCGATGAGTTCCCGGGGGCGCTGCGAGGAGTAAAGATATCTGCCTTTATAGCGAACGGTAAACCCGCTTCCCGTTTCGATCAATAAGGGCTTATCCGTTTCCATGTAAAAATATGACCGCCCTAATATCCCGTCAGCGTTTTATAGGTTTCGTTAAAATGATCCTCGAGATGTTCGGCCCGTTTTTCTTGAATCATCCTGTCGAGATCGAAATATGTGTACTCGAACACATTGAACATCCACGAATAAGGAATCCCTTCATCATCCGCCTGCTGATTGAGACGCAGAAGAAGTATCTGATACGGAATCCCGTATGACGAGGCGATATTCTTGAGTGTACTCGAAAGCTGGAGAAAATAAGGATCTTCCTGGTTGTATTGCATCATTATTGAAAAGGTGGTGTTTTGGGCCTCCCAGTCTTCTTCCGAGTATTCCTTTTCGTCTTCCGGCTGCATGACGAGAATCTGGTCGGAAAGGAGGATCGGTTCCGTAACGGTGCCGGGAGAAACGGAGAAGGCCTCGGTAAAAAATTCCTTGTTGTAGGCGGCATCGGTGATCGTCGGCGAGTCTTCCGATTCCGGTTTAACGGGAAAATTCCCGAATACTTCGAGGTAATTGATGGGGAAATATCCGGTTTTAGAGGGGGGATATTGATCCACCGCCCTGGCAGCCTCATTAAAACCGGTCTCCTCCGCTTTTTTCTTGAAATCCGTCGCAAAAGTAAGCGTATAGTCTTCGATGATGTTTCGCTGTTTTTGCATTATGTAATCATAGACGATCGTCTGCATCGATTCCTCGGTAAAATCGGGGTCGACCGCTTCTTCGCTGCATTTGTAAATCGACCAGTCTTCTCCCCGCTTGATGGGCAGACTGATCTCGTCCTTGCGAAGTTTCATGATCTGGTCGAGTTGCTCGTCCGTTTCGACGAATCCCCTGAGTTCGTATGAGTACTTGTAGCCCATATCCCCGCCGCTCGAGGCAAAGTAGTCCTCTGATTTTTCCCGGGCAAGATCCTCGAAACTCTTTACCTTCATTTCCAGGCTGTTGTACAAATCCTGTGCCTCTTCTTCCGCTGCATCGGAAAGGAAAATCCTGCTTACCCTGATCTTCCGGAATTTGTCCACATTGTTTTTACCGTATTCGATAACCTTCTCGGTGGGGTAATCGGAATACCGGAATGAAACATAGGAAAATTTTCTCTGGGTACCGGCCATTTTCTTGAAAAACGATGCCTCTTCCTTACTCATAAGCTGCGAGAACAGCTTGTCCTGAACGTACTGGGAATAGATAATCTGTTCGCGGATATATTTCCGGATCAGGCTTTTTTCCATATCCGTCGTATCGGTATACTTCTTTTCATCGAAATAACCGTCCTTGTTCTTGTAAATTCCGCTTGACGCGATCTCCTCATCGATCCTGTCCTGTGAAACCATACTCATCCCGCGTTCCGCCTCGTCAATCATAATGAGGTGCGTGACCGCCACGTTGTAAAAATACTGCCAGTACTGTTTCCGCTGGTCGGGGCTTTCGAGATCATCCGGAATATTGGACAACAGCTGGGTAAAATAATTGAGCGCCGACATGGTCCTTCCTCCCAGAAGCTCTATTTCCTTGTCTTTATATGTACCGAAGACATAACGCGGCTGCTGCTGTATTCCGCCGACAATTCCCGAACCGATGAAAGTAACGACGACGACGACCAGCACCACGATACTGATACCATAGAGGATCGGGTGCCTTTGTTTTTGTACTTCCGCGTATTTTTTTTCTTTTGATCTTTTTTGCTGAATTCGTCTCTGTTCTCTTGAAGTTGGCATGGCTTTTCCTTTTCTCGAGTTAAAATATAATGCACGCTAAGACCTTACCATCACGGTCGAAAAGCGATATGCTTTCACGTTAAGGCCGTATCCGCTTTTCACTCCGGCCGAACCGTGGGCGCAAGCGGAACCGGAATAACCTGAACCTTAAGCGGCACAACTTTATCAATATTGAAATAAAATGTCAATAGGAGGCAATAACACCCGGAAATTTCCACATATTCTAAAAGGCGCTTGACATTTCACGGAAAAATAGATACATTACTACTCGATTTACCGATTCGGGGGCGTAGCGAAGATGGTTATCGCGCCGGCCTGTCAAGCCGGAGATCGCGGGTTCAATCCCCGTCGCTCCCGTATTTTTTTTTCGGGCTGTAGCGCAGTGGCTAGCGCGCTCGGTTCGGGACCGAGAGGGCGGGAGTTCAAGTCTCCCCAGCCCGAATCATTTCCGGAAAATAGACACCTATCCCCCCCTCGCCGCCTTCGACTGCAAGGTGTCGAGCTTTTCTTCGGCGATCCGGTAGAGTCTGAGACAGTCGCGATCGGTCGTATGGTATCCGCCGCCGCCCGTTCGCTGCCGGACGACGATATACCCGTACTTCTCGTCTCCTCCCGGCTCTTTGATCATACTCCCGTATTTTTCTTCCTTCAAATACCGGAAGGTATTCCCTTTCCCCTGGCAGAGAAATACCACATACATATACGGCACCGCGCCATTGGGTCCATTGTTGATCGCCACCTGGACCTGTACGCCGATAAAATCCTCCGGCTTTCTCCGCGGTTCGATCATCAGCCTGATATCTTCGGGAATCTGTTTTCCCTCCTTGTCTTTGTCGAGTCTGATATACGGGGTAATGATAAAGCCGTGCGGTGAAGATTCCCCTTTGTCCATGACCGCAGCGAGCCGGCCCATTTTGAGATCAAGTTCCCGCGGTGTCCAGAGTTTGACCTGCCCGCTGAAACTCACCGGCAGCAGCAGGATCGCCGCGTCCGCAAGCAGGATGAGGAGTTCCTCTTCTTCTTCGATCAGGGCGAAAAATCCTGCTATCCCGATAAGGACGATAAAAAGCACCCCCAGGGCCGGTTTGAAGACAAAAGGGTATTTGATCGATTTCGTCATGGCCAGATTATTCTTTATTCTCTCGAACTCACGTTTCGAGGCCGGTCTCCAGTCCTCGAAACCCAGATCGACCGGTTTATTCCTGTAGTGGCGGGCCAACAATAAAAGGCTCCCCGCCGCCATTACTAAAAATCCCGGGAGCACGGCATCGGGCAGCCGGAGTTGAAAGAACAATCCGGTACCGGCAAACACGGCAAAAAGTAGAATTCGCACGATCAATGGCATTGCCGGGATAACGAGAAACCTGATTTTCATGATCTTTCCTCCACCAATACTCGTTTTCTTTTCTCGAGGGACGCCCGTCCGGCCTTTATTTCATCCGCGCCCGCGTACTGAAAATAGAGGGGACAGGCGGACTGGCACGCAGTAAACATGGAGCACCCCTCGCATTCCCGAAGCGCGAACAATTTGTTCTTAAAAAAGGCGGCCCGCTTTGAAAACCATACGGCCTCGAACTCCTCCAGTAACAGGTTTCCCATCGGTTCGGGATAGGAGGAACAGGGAAGAACGTCACCCTCCGGTGAGACCGATATCAACCCGTCCATCGCGGCGCATGACTTGTTTCCCAATCCGTGCGCGATCGGATTGAACAAACAGTGCGGAACCGGGGAATACCAGTAAAAGACGAGGCCGTGCTTCCGCGCCTCTTTTTGCATTGTCTCGATAACCGGGCCGGCAGCCGAATACGGGAAAAAAAGCTGATTATACTCGAGACCCCGGCCCGAGGGGATGAAGAGGTTCAGAGAAAAGCGCTTGATACAGAGGGCCGACAGAAAAGCCGGAAGGTGTTCGATACCGAAAGCATTGATACCATTGAGTGTCGTATTCGTCTGTACCGATATCCCCGCCTCCTGAAGCATCTCGATGCCGGCGAGTGTTTTCCTGTAAGAACCGGGATTACCGGTCAGCCGGTCATGAACCTCTTCGTCATGGCTTTCGACGCTTACCTGCGCTGTCCTTAATCCCGCCCGAAACAGGGCTCGCGCCCGCCGCGTGGTAAAAAGGGTGGCGTTTGTGATAAGGTTTACGCGGAGTCCACGCGCGACCGCGTAACGAACCAGATGTTCGAGATCGTCCCGAAGCAGGGGTTCGCCGCCGGTAAATGAAAAAAAGGGTATTTTTGCCTTTTCCTTGAATATTCCGATGATCCGTTCAATCCGGCGTGTCCCGAGTTCTTTTCCTTTTTTCCGGCCGCCGCACCCCGCATAACAGAAAAGGCAGCGGTTGTTGCACCGGTACGTTACGGCGATTTCTCCAAGAACGGGAAGCCGGGTGAAATCAAAGGAAAAATTGATTCGTTCGACCGCCCTCCTCGCTTCGGGGGCCTCCGGACAGCCGGAAAAAAAAGCCCTGAGATCGCAGAAAAACCAATGAACCTGCTCCGTCCGCTCGCCGTCGGTGATATCGGTAACATCCCCGATACGCCCGCCGTCCAGAAGAAACCGAAGCAATTTCCTGCCGGATTCGTTGACTTTATAAACCCTGTTCGGCGGTATGATGAGAACATCGTCTTCTTCCCTGAGCAAAAGATGCTCCCTGACATTATCGATAAACGAATCTATCCATAAAAGCCTCTCCTTTTTCAATGTGCGCCCCCGGAAACACACGCCGAATGGCAGGCGGAATGGCAGGCGGAGTGGCAGGCGGAATGGCATGCCGAGTGGCAGGCGGAATGACAGGCATTATGACAGGCTGAGTAGCATGCGTCGACACCGCCGCCTGCGGCGACGGCGGGCGGGGTAAAACACCCGGTAAAGCACGCAGATGATGCCATAAACGTCCTGTAATCCGAATCGAGACCGGCGGGCAGATGAAGCCGGCTGTAGGCATCGGTATGGTGGTAAATGTGATAGTATGAATACCAGTAATGGTAATAGGGGCCGGTCAGGCCTTTTTCCGTTTCGGATTCCGATTCCAGTTTCTTTGTGTAGTATTCTTTCATTGCCTCAAGGTCGCAATCCCAAATTTTTTCCTGAAGCGCTACGAGGAGTTTTTCGAAAAAATCGGAAAGCACACCGGAAAGCACATTCCCTTTCGTATCGAAAGCCCGCAGAAAGAGTTCCTCATATTCATGCTCCGCCTTCCGGGCGGAGACGATACGTATTCGAAGCGGATCTTCGGAGTCTATTTCGATGATACCCTGCCGCTTCAATCCGTCCAGCATAATCGCCACTATCTTGGGCAGGGGCATCTCCAGCAGCAGGGCGACCTCGATGGGATGAAGGTCCTTGACGATTTTCCCCTTCACCTGATATGACCCGACGATAAGTTTCGGCGGTATCCAGTTTTCCCCCGCCCACCGTATATTTTCGACCCTTTCTGTGACGCCCTCGAATCCGACCGATTTTCTGATCGCGATCAGAACCGCGAACGCCACCGATACTCCTATCACCACGATAAACATGATACGCGTATCATCGGCGGGCTCGATGTACTCCGTGGATTGCCTTTCGATATCTTCCGTCACCACTTCCTCGTTCCGGCCGCTTGTTTCCGGGGAATGAACGGAAAGAACCCCTTCTTCCATCGGGACGGCCGCGGCATCGATATAGAATTGGATCCGCTGTGCCGCCATCCCCGGCACATCGTCCTGATGAAACCGGACGGTAAGATAATGTCTTCCGTCATCGCCGGGAACGCCGAAGTAATCGATTTTATTCTGTTTGTTGACAAATGGTTCGGTACGGAAGTTGATCGATCCGATCGTCTCGTCATCGACCTCATCGGTTGAGACAATGACGGGAAGGACGATTCTTACTGTTCTGTGAAGGAGGGATTCATCCCACTGGACCGGCGCCCAGTCGAAGTAGAAAAGCCTGCCGAACTCTTCCGAATCGGTATAACCGATACATCCATATCCGGCAAAATCCGCTCCGTAATTGATAAAATAATAGGCGCGGCCGCTGAATCCCTTGCCGTCTCCCAGGATCACATCGTAATACCTCGACCTCAACTCGTCTATCTCGAGGGGAACCCGTTCGCCGGTATCGAGGTCCGCGAAACAGCGATCCATATTAAAATAGGGGTCCGCCGCCATGCCCTCAAAATAGAACCCGTGCATTTCACCCCCGCTCGCATGCCACTGCAGGCGGTAAAAAACGTCCGCGTTGCCGTCCGGCCGGATAACGCAATCTATCTCTACCGATTCAAGATCCGCCTGAAGGCAATAGAGATTGCAAACGCAGAAAGCCGCAAGCAGGATCACAACCGTTCTTTTCATAAGCACATCCCCCTGGTGATATCGCCTCATCCGGTACCGCCGGAAGGCCGTTTGTCCGGTGATCCGGCCTTTGATCTATTTCCGGCCGAACCGGCTGTATTTAGCCCCGATCAATAATCACTCCTCGTCATTCATTTCCTCGATTATTTCCATTTTTTCTTTCCTGGTAAGTCCGACGAGTTCCTCTTCGATATTTTCCTCGATACATTCGCCCGCCTTCCTGATGATATCGACCGTTTTCGCCGTGTATTCGTCAAGATTATCGTTATCCTCTATTCCATACCGTTTTCCCGTCAACTGCTGGTCATATTCTTCAAGGTAATTCTGGCAGACACCGAGTACCTCTTCTATTTTCGCGTTGGCTTGCGGCGAATATGTCGAGAGTTCCCTGCATTTGTTCAGGTAGTTGCCGGAGACAAGGAGGAAATACTCGAGCGTCTTGCCGATTTCTTCATTCCCGATTCTCAAAAAGGAAATCCTGTCCCGCATTTCCCGGTAACGGGTGATTACCTTCCCGACATGCCTTCGTCTGTCTTCATCCGCTTCGGAAAGAATTTCCTGTGCACCCCGCCTTCCGAGCAGGATAAAAAAACTGATAAAAATATAAAAAAAGAAAATAATCAAAGGCATGAAAATCCTCAACAAACCGGTAAATACGGAAATAGAGACGACGATGAGAACAACAGTGCTCAATGACAGAACTATATTGAGATTCGATCTCGCGTAAAGCAATAAAAGATTTTTTTTGTTCATATAACTTACCAAAAAGTATAGTGCTCACCCGGGGTTTGTCAAGGCGAGACCAAACATTAAGGTAGATTTCCCGACCGCTTCAGCGGTTTCTTCGAAAAATCCGTCAGTTGAACATCTCACGGCGCCTTCTGTTTATTTCATGCTCGATCAAATGCCGCGCATGATGTTGCATCATTGTGACCCGGTCTTTTCTGCTTCCGCCGGGTTTTCCGAACGCCCGTGGAAAGAGTGGTTTCCCGATGACGATTTCGATCCTGGATAAATATATGTTCAATACATCCGAAAACGCTCGTCTCGGTTTCGTGATGACGGCAACGGGAATCACCGGTTTATCGAGGAGAACGGCAAGGAAAAACACCCCCCTTTTGAATTCTCTTACCGAGGGATCGAGAATATCGAGTTCCCCTTCGGGGAAAAAATGGACAAACCAGTTGCGGCCGAATGCACCCTTGACGGCATCAATGAGGAGATTGGCAGGCATGGTCTGCGAGACGGGAAAGGCCCCCAGGCTTCTGATATACGGCCCGATGCATTTTCTCCGAAAGGTTTCTTCCATTGCCGTAAAACATGTCCGGCGCGGGGCTATCGCATGGGCGATAAAAGCCGGATCCAGATACATTGTGTGATTGGAGACAAGAAAAGCCCCGCCCCGCCGTACTTTCAGGAGGTTCTCCCTTCCCCTCACCTTGAACCTGCCGACAATGATATCAAAGATGATAACGGCAAAGAGGGTAAACCAGAATATACACCGGGAGGATAGTGAAAAGCGTGGTTCATAAAAACGCTTTTTCAAGGCTTTTTCTCTCCTCCGGAAGTTTTTGTATGGCACCCGACGAGCCGCCCTTTCCATTCGACTCCCTTTCCCAATCCGGTTTTCATAAAAGAAATCAGCGCAATGGCCATAATATTCACAAACAGGACGGGATAGAGGAGTGAAATAAGGGGATTCAGTTTCCTGTCCGTAATGGTGAGGTGCCATGTCGAGAAAAACAATATCACGGGCAAGCCCGCGAGCAGTATATTGCCGTTTCCATTCAAAAGCACATCCAGAAAATGGAGAAAGGGAAACTCGACGATACCGGCAATAACGAAAAAAAGACCGCAAAAAAAGGCCGGGTTCTGATGCAGGGCGCCGTACAGGTTTTTGGAAAACCCCCTGAATGCCGAACCGAAAGAGGTGTACATTCTGCAGCGAATATATTCTTTCGCGTCGAGGAATACACATTTATATCCCTGTGCTTTCATAAGCCGTGCCAGGGACATGTCTTCGACAACAGAATCCCTGCATTGCCCGAATCCTCCGACCGCATCAAATGATTGCCTTCGGCAGACCAGAAGCTGCCCGATACCGAATGAAAGGGCGGGATTGTTTTTCTCCGGGATCAGCCATAACGGCATCAGCAGGGCGGTCATGATGTACATGGAGGGAACCACTACGGCTTCGCCGATCGACCCGATTTCATGATAAAGATAGCCTGACATGAAGCCGGCTTGATGATGCTCCATGGTATCGACCAGCCACCGTATACTCGCAGGAAAATGAACGGTATCGGCGTCGGTAAACACCAGTATATCGCCGTCGGCTTTTTCGGCAAGCTGCTGGCAGGCATACTGCTTGCCGTTCCATCCCTCTTCGAGGGGCAACCCCATGTAAATCCTTATTTTATCGGATTTACTCCGGTACACCTTCATTATCTGCCATGTGGCGTCCGTTGAATTGTCATCGATGACCAGCACCTCATAGTTTTTATAATTCTGGCAAAGCAGTGAATCGAGGCATCGCCCGATATTCGATGCTTCATTCCTGGCCGGGATAATAATCGACACTTTAGGCCCTGAAGCGCGATGCGGTGAGGAAGAATATTGTTTGAGAGTCGCGCTGTTTTTCAGTGAAAGCAGAAGAAAAAAGAGGCAGATGAATGCGGCGACAACCAGATACACTTCCAGCATCATACGATATTTCCTTCCTGCCTTTATTGAAAACCGTCCCCACCTCCGGAATCACGGGGCGGCATTGCGGCAAGCAAGCAAGGTATCAGGTTTTTACTTTATTCGACGGGGATCATCCTGTCAACCGGCCCGGATCGATTCGACTCTATTTCCTTGATCGTCGGGGGGGTTCCCGGCGGTCCGTGAACGGCCCGGTATCGGACAAAGAGGGAGTCTTTCTTTCGGAACCAGTAATCGCCATGCCAGAAATTACCGGCAAAACCGGTCGGACGTATCCTCACGTTGAGAAGTGTTTCTTTTTTATCGCCGATCGTCATTTGTTCGTATTCGAGTTTTTTTGCCTCGATTTCCAAAATAGCGAGATCGTGAGGGCTGATAAACCAGAATCGTGTATTGCCGAGCGTCGACCGTATGAAAGGATCAAGTGAAAAATGAGCGCTCTGGGTCCACTGCCCGTTTTCGATGGTATATTCCTTTTTTATCCGTTTTCCCTTGAATATCCCGTAAAGGACAATGACCTTTCCCCTTCTTTCGGCGCAAAAATCGTGTCCCGATTTCGAATCGGTATATTTCCAATAAATCTGGGAGTAATTGTTGTCGAAACGGGAAATAATATCCCCGCACGTAATCGTATATCCTTGTTCCGTCTTTTTGATGCGGTATGATTCGAACTCCTCTTTTTTTCCGGTGACGACCCGGTACGTCAGGATTTCTTCGGCGCTTATCATGGGGCTTCCCAATCCGAAAACCAATATAAATATGCCTGTTTTTATTATCATGTAAACCGATGGACCGCTATACCTTGTTGCCGATATTCGATGTCGTTTCGATATATTTTTCAAGGTCTTCCCTGTCGCTTCTGCGAATTTCCCAGAACTCGATCCCGCTTTCGAACTTACCGGATTTCACCTCCCTGCTCCAGGCGACCTTCCCATAGGCCTTTATACTGACCTTCTCCGGTATAAAAATAATGAGCATGATAATGACACCCTCCGGAAGCATTTCTTCTGTAATGATGCAGATGCCGTTCTTGTTGATATTCTTTGTAACGGCATTGGTCTTGATGGCATAATTCACGACGATATTGAGATCCGCCCGGCCGCATCTTCTCTTTTCCTCGAAATCATCTCCCGCCGAAAGCTTTTCATCGATGAACCGCTTCAATTTGATTTTGTCAATGTCACTTATCGAGACGATACTGAGTCCGTATTCGACCTCGTTCTCCACCGCTTCCTTTTTCCAGATGACCTTCGCTTCCATACATATTCTTTCTTCATTAAAAAGCGGGACGAAAAGCAGAATATCTTCATCCGGGAGTACTTTATCGAATACCATACGAATTCCGTTTTCACTGACGTCCTTGATGACCGCCCTGAAATTATCTTTTATATCGATTGTCGTATTGACTGCGACCCGTGGATATTGCCTCTTTTCTTCCACAACATATCCTCCCATCCTGTCCTTAACTATAAGACATACCGGCCGGCAATTCAATACATCAGAGCATATTCGCCACATGATCCGCGATAGCCAGACAGCTTGTCAGGCCGGGTGATTCTATACCGATGAGATTGATAAAACCGGGCATTCCGCGTCCGGTTTCATGACAAATGACGAAATCCCTGAATCCGTCACCCGGTTTCTGCAGCTTCGCGCGTATTCCCGCCATATCGGGTGAGAGATCCTTTTTTTCGATAAACGGAAGAAATGTTTTTACCGATTCGTGAAACTCCTCAAGATGCGAAGGCTCGACGTCATAGGCGATATCATTCACATAGAAGGCATTGGGCCCGAGTTTGAGCCGGCCCTGGAGATCGATCACCGTATGGATGCCTAAACTCGTACGTCCCGGCGGCGGATAAACCAGATGCTTCATCGTCCACGGAGGAAACCCATTAATCCTGAAATATTCGCCCTTTGAATAATGAATCCGGTAACCGGCATCATCGATATCGATTCCCGCCATCGAAGCTATCCTGTCGGAGGAAAGTCCGGCGCTGTTGATGAGTATCTCCGTCTCCAGCGTCATGACGCGAGCATCGGCATCGAGAATTTCGACGATATACCCATCCCCTCCGCTTCCGGAGATCCCCCGCACCTGACAACCGTACGCGCACATCGCCCCCCTTTCTTCCGCGCAAGTCTGAAACGACTTCATGAGCGCATGTGTGTCGAGGATACCGGTAGAGGGAGAAACCAGGGCGCCGGCAACCGAAAGGGAGGCTTCATAACCCGCGGCAGCGCTTCCGGAAATGAGGGAAAGGCCGGCCGCCCCGTTTTCTTTTCCCTGTTTGAAGAGGGTTTCGATAACACCAATGTCGGTTTCATGAACGGCGACAACGAGTTTTCCCGTTTTCATGTGGGGGATGTTATAATCCCTGCAATAATCGTACAAAAGCCGGTTTCCCTCGACACACAGGGATGCCTTGAGTGTCCCCTCCGGGTAATAAAGTCCCGCATGGATCACTTCGCTGTTACGGCTCGAGGTTTCCTTCCCAAAGCTTTCATGCTGTTCGACAAGGACGACATCGTTCAGCCGGTCTGAAAGTTTTCGCGCTAAAGCGAGACCGACCACCCCGGCCCCGATAATGACACAATCCACTCTTTCCATAACGTCACTATATCATGAAAGGTTCCCGTTCGTACAGGATGAATCGCCCGTACATACGAAGCCGCGATGACCGGCGATACGGTCTTTATTTTTTCTTTTTTATAGAAAGCCGGAGCACATTGTTCCATGTTCCCTGCGGCGAAAGACTGAGATTCCATGTGGCGAGGAAACAGGACGATTGATAAATCCTGTCAAGGGTTTCGATCGATTGGGATATCGTTTCAACCGGATGGCTGAAAAGTGAAAAGGAGCGGGTCGAGTTCAGGGTAATGACGGTACTGTTATGCAGGTCATCGATGACGCACGATTCGACATTGCCGGCTTCGGCATCACCGTTCCCCAGAGTCGATGTTTTCCCGTTCCCGGTAATGGTGATGCGAAAATCCTCCGGGTGATTATAGGAGAAAGCGAGATTGATCTCGATCCCGAAAAAAAATTCATACGGGCGTTCCGACGTATTGGTCAGAGTATAGTGAACCTCGATGAACGAGGTTTTGAAGAGATATTTCTTCTCGATCAGCAACCCGTTGTTTTCGTTATCACCGCGAAACGTTCCGTGACGGCTCAACTCAAGTTCGAGGTTCTCCTTGTCTATCCGGCTGCACTCATAGGGTTGATTGATAAAATCACCGAGTTCATCATACTCCATCTTCTTAAAAGATCCGGGCGTGATTGCCGGAGAAAATATATGATCGATAAATGCCTTTCTCATATACCAGTCGTACCCGTTTTCCCGCTCCCTGTATCCGTGATAGTATTCGAGCGAACGGGACAATGTATCGAGGTAATTCCAGCAGCGTGGAAGATAATCGAGCTCGAACAGCATACCGCCCTTTCTGTGGACATAGGCATTCAGCTTGTCCCCCTGGTAGAGATATTCGTCGATCCCGTCCATATCGAAATCCGCGGTAATGATGGAAGGAAGAAACATCCCCTTGTCCCGCGTCATGAGTTCCGCCTCGATAAGCGAGCGGTAGACTTCCTTACGCAGATGATTCAGGTATATGCCACCGAATTTTCCATGCCAGTAGGCGTGATTGCACTGACCTTTCCAGAGTTCCGTTTTTGCCGCCTTTTTTTTGTATTTATCACCCCTGATCTGATTGACAAAAATATTCACGTACATCATTTTCGAATACATAAGGTTGCTTTCGGGGTATTTACAGAGGAACCCCTTGAACAATCCGCCGGGAAGAAATCCGTTTTCGCCGGATTTCACCGCCACTTTTCTTCTGACGTCTGAAAGCCTTTTTGTCCGTGACGGGGAAAGCACCCAGTCCATCATTTCATCATACAACATAGAAGGAAAATATATCTTATCCCTGACCGCGTTCGACCTCAGATACCTTGTTGGATGAACGGGGACGATGCAATCCGAAGCGTCCGCGATGAGGTCCATAAAACGGGACAACCAGTTTGTCTTGTAACAGCGCTCATACGATCCTTTCCACTCCCCGAACTTTTCACCATCGTCTATGATGGTCACCACCCGGTCGCCATCCTCGTTCGCCAGGCTTTTTATGTAATTGACGACCTCATCGGGATCCTTGTTGGGGATGATGAATCGCAGCGGCTTGGAAATCGGAAATACGGAGATGATCTTTCCGTGGTCTTCCGTCAGATAGGGATAAAAAAGATCTTTGTCGTCGATGCCCGCGGCTTTGAAGTGTATATCGTCGAGGAAAACATACTCGATGCCGCTGTTCCGTAAAATAGAGGCGTAGTTGGGTTCCCAGACGCGTTCGGTCACCCATGTTCCCCTGGGCCGTCTTCCGAAACGCGAACGAATGAATGTCGTCATATGTTCGATCTGGCCCAGTTTATCCGAGTTCGGGATCATGGAAAGGACGGGTTCGTAATAGCCGCCGCCCAAAAGCTCAACTTGTTTGCGTTTCACCATCTCATCCAGAAGCATCAAAAACTCCGGATGCTTTTCTTCCAGCCATTCAAAAAGAACGCCGTTGTAGTGAAGGGTTACCGGAAACTCGGGATGTTTGTTGAGAATGCAGAGAAAGGGCTTATAGGCGTGCTGATAGATCCCCTCCATCACGGTTTCAAAATTACCGACCGGTTGGCTGTTGTGAGTACCGAATATAATTTGTATCGTTTTCATGTTTCAGTAACCTGAATCGTATTCCTTATAATACACTTCGGAGGACATTTTTGGGCGGCGGCACTCCGGTCGCCCCGCATCCGGTAATCTATCCGCGCGAGATTGTTTTCGACAATAAAACCCCCCTCCGGGGATTGTTTTTCACACACTTTGCAGCCGATACAGCCCACCGAACAATATTTTCTCACCGCGGCGCCTTTATCCGTCGATCGGCAGGCCACGAAAAAATCCGTATCGTGAGGGAGAAACTGCATGACGCCGGTCGGACACACTTCGATGCATTTGCCGCAGCCGATACATGTTTCCCCGTCCACCCACACGAGATTTTCATCATCATAATCGATAGCGGCGACAGGGCACACGCGGATACAGCTTCCCAGCCCCAGACAGCCGAACGTACATACCTTGTTTCCGTCGTAGAACGCAAAGAGAGCGTTACAGTCCTTTATCCCATTGTACTCGAACCGGTACTTCACCGTTTTTTCTCCTCCCCTGCAAAGCACCTGCGCGACTTTTTTAACGAATGAAACCTCCAGATCGACGCCCATGATTCCGGCGAGTTTTTCCGCCGTCTGACTCCCGCCCGCCGTGCACAATGTCAGGGCCGCCTCTCCGCCCACAATCGCCTCCGCGTACGAAACACAACCCGCGAATCCGCAGGCGCCGCAGTTGAGTCCGGGAAGCGCCTCTTCGAGTCTGGCGGTCCTCATATCCTTTTTGACGGCGAACAACCGCGAAGCCAGCGACAGCAGCAAACCGAAGGTGACACCGAGTCCCCCGACAACGAGAAATGCCCACACTATATGTATCAAGACCTCGACCATATTTCTCTCATCCCCCGCCCAACAGATTTTTCAGCAGCGCCTTGTCGAAGGCCATAAAGGCCAATGCCATAAGTCCAGCGGTGACAAAGGCGATCGGGATACCCCTGAACGGTTTGGGGATCCATTCCGTTTCGTATTTTTCCCGTAACGAGGACATAAGCAGGATAGCAAGCAGGAAACCGGCCCCGGCGGAAAATCCGGCAAAAAAACTTTCAATCGCATTCATTTTTTTATCGACCACCGCTATCAGCGCGACACCCAGTACCGCGCAGTTAGTCGTGATAAGGGGTAGGTAGATACCGAGTGCCTTGTAAAGCGGCGGTGAAATTTTCTGTATCACCATCTCGACAAACTGCACGAGTGCCGCGATCACGAGGATAAAGGTGACTGTTTTCAAAAAATTGAGTTCCAGTTTTACGAGGAGAAGATTCCATACCAGCCAGGTCACGAGCGAAGCGATCGACATGACGAAAATGACGGCGAATCCCATACCGATGGCCGAATCCATCTTTTTCGATACCCCGATAAAGGGACAGAGCCCCAGAAATTTGGTGAGAATGAAGTTTTCAATAAGGACAAAGGTAATGAGAATTCCGATGTATGTCATGATACCTGCTTCACCTCGCTTTCAGGGGCGTGCGCGACTTCACCCTTGGATTCACGGGGTATCCGTCGCCTGGTCTGAAGCCAGTTGAAAAAAGCCTTGAGGTACCCCATCACGAGCAGGGCACCCGCGGCATAAGACCATACCTTTCCAGGATACTCATTCAGCCACCCCAGCTTCACGGTACCGTCGAACCCGATCGCCTGTATGGGGAAGAGGGTAATCGTCCCCGAACCGAAAATCTCGCGGATAACCGCGATGAGAAGAAGGCCGAGGGTAAAACCGATTCCCATACCCAGGGCGTCCAGGACCGAGTGCAGCAGCGGGTTTTTACTCGCGAAGGCCTCGGCGCGGCCCAGAATGATACAGTTGACGACGATAAGGGAAACGAATATTCCCAGATTCTTGTAGAGACCGGGAGTGAAGGCTTTCATGACCAGCTCGACAATGGTAACAAATGACGCGATAATCACGATATAAGACGGGATGCGCACCTTTTCCGGGATAAAATCCTTTAAAAGCGAAACACAGATATTCGATCCCAGAAGCACAAAGATAACCCCTGCCCCCATACCGAGGGCATTCACCACCTGGGTCGAGACGGCCAGGGCCGGACAAAGTCCCAGAACAATGATAAAAAGCGGATTTTCCCTGATAATACCCTTGGTAAACTCCTTGATCATTTCCCTCCTCCCAGCTTTTCCTTTACGTAATCCGATCCCCCGGCGAGTGCCCGTGAAACACCCTGAAAGGTGATCGTTGCGCCGGTTACCGAATCGGAAGCGCCCGTTTTTGGTTTTCCGAAAAACCATTCGAAAACTTTCAGTAATACATCGTTGACCGACGTTACTGCGACCTCCGAATACGCCGTTGCCCCGGACGCCCCCGTCTGTGCTTTAAGAAGCTCGATGGTGGTGGGAATCGGCGGCCCCACGGTACCGCCCTTGCCGATGAACTTTTTCATGTATTCATCCGATTCGGCCTTTTTCCCCAGACCGGGCGTTTCCGTATTCTCCATGAGTTTGGCGCCCTTCAATTCCCCGTCCGTCGCATACAGCGCGAGCAGCGTCATGGGATCACCGTAACCGTATCCGCGGAGTTCGAGAACATACCCGGTCACATCCGATCCTTGCGTAATCGTATACACCGAAGTCACCGTCTCATCGTCGACCGTATGTTTTTCCCCGATGCCCCCTGTTGTCACGAGGTACTCCAGCGCTTCTTTTTGCTGCTCTATCCTGTTTTTCTCGATGCGGGGTGCGGTGAGGGTATTGAGCAGGCTTAAAATAACCGCCGAGGCGGCACAGATGATGAAAAGCTTGAGGCCGATAACGGCAATCTCGGACACGGAAACCTTCATTTCGTTTCTTCCTTCACATAACCGAATTTGACCGGTTTTGTCAGCCGGTTGATCAACGGAACGAAAATATTCATGATGATAATGGCAAGCGATACCCCTTCGGGGAATCCCCCGAAGATCCTGATGACAAATGTGAAAAAACCGCATCCCGCCCCGAACACAAGCATCCCCTTCCGGGTTACCGGACTCGTCACCATATCAGTTGCCATGTAGAACGCGCCGAGAATGAGTCCGCCGCTTAAAAAATGAAAAAGGACATCTCCCTGAAAAAGTCGGCTGCCCGCCGGTATACCCCCGAAGATCCATACAAGGAGGGTAAACGTCCCGATATAAGCGGCGGGAATCTCCCACGTGATGATTTTTCGTATAAACAGATATATCGTCCCCGCGAGGAGAAGCAGGGCCGACACCTCCCCGATACACCCTGATATTCTTCCCAGAAAGAGATCGAGGTAGCTGCCGTGTTGAAGAAAATCAGCGGCACCCCGGGCGAGGGGGGTCGCGCTTGTCACCGCGTCGGAAGCGGCGACGGGGGTGACACCCGTCGCCGCATCCATCGCCGACAGGGGGGCCGACCACCCGGTCATTTCCTCCGTCCAGCAGAACATGGCGAAGACGCGGCCGGCGAGCGCCGGGTTCATCCAATTCCTGCCCAAACCGCCAAAGGTGTGTTTGACGACAGCAATGGCGAAGACGGAAGCGGCGACGGGAATGAATCCCGGCACCGACGGCGGCATGTTATACCCGACCAGCAGCCCGGTGAGAAATGCGCTGCCGTCGAACACCGTAATGTTTTTTCTCACCGCCCCGACGACGAGTTCGGTAAGCACCGCCGCTGCGATCGACACCAGGATAACCGCCAGGGCCCCCGGACCGAAATTATAAACGCCCCATGCTCCGGCGGGGACGAGACACAAGACGACACTCCACATGATTCGTGCCGTCGAATCGCCCTCATGAATATGGGGGGAAGACGTTATGCGCAATTGATTCGGATGGTCCATTACTGTGCCTTTTTCCTCAGCATGAGTTTCCCCAGTTTCATCCCCTGCACAAGAGGAAGATGGGCGGGACAGGTGTACCCGCAACAGCCGCATTCCTTGCAATCCATAAGTCCTTCCGCCTGTGCGTCTTTGTACATACCGTGTTCGATGAGTTTGAAAAGGTATGTCGGGTTGAGGGAGAGAGGGCAGGCGCGGATACATCGTCCGCACTGGATACAGGAAGTTTCACTGCGGTTTTTCAACTCCTTTTTTGAAAGCGCGACAATGCCTGAAACGCCTTTGGTCACCGGCGTATCCAGGTCGTAGAGCGCAAAACCCATCATCGGTCCGCCGGCAATGATTTTGGCCGGATTGCCGGTAAAACCGCCGCATTCCTCGATAAGCTCGCCGATTTTTGTTCCGATTCTCACCTTGAAATTCGCCGGGTTTTTAATCACCGATCCGGTTACCGTGACAATTCTCTCGATAAGCGGTTTTCGATAGACGACGGCTTCGTATACGGCGAAAACAGTGCCTACATTCGATACGACCGCCCCGATATCAAGCGGCAGGCCGCCTGAAGGGACCTCTTTTCCCGTTATCGCCTGAAGCAGTTGTTTTTCATCACCCTGCGGATACCGTGTCCTGAGCGTCACGACCTCGTATTCGAGCCGCGACTCCGCGACTGCCCGGCCGACCGTCTCGACCGCATCCGGTTTGTTTTCTTCTATACCGATAACGACCTTGCCGGGAGAAAGAATTTTTTCAATAATGCGGATTCCTTCGATGATTTCTTCCGTTTTCTCGAGCATGAGCCTATGATCTGCGGTAAGGAACGGCTCGCATTCCACGCCATTGACCACAAAGTAATCGAGTTTCACGTTCCGCTTGACGGTGTATTTGATATGGGCGGGAAATGTGGCGCCGCCGAGTCCGACAATCCCATTCTCCGCTATTATATTGATTAGCTCTTCACCTGAAAGGGTCTCCCACGATCTTTTGGCCACATCCTTGCCCGAACGGTCGAATTCCCCTGAAAGATCCGCAACCACCGCCTTGCTTCTGACACCGGTCGGAAGATAGACCTCGGTTATATCCCTTACGGTACCGGGAATGGAAGAATGAACGGGTGCGGAAAAATATCCGGTCGCCTTGCCGATCGGCATCCCTTCCCTGAGAATATCACCAGGCCGTACCAGACATTCGGCCGTTTTCCCCATATGCTGCAACATGGGAATAATCGCGGTCGACGGAACGTGGGCATTCTTGATCGGTATTTTCTGCGTATACTGTTTGTATTCTGAAGGATGTATCCCTCCCGCCTGAAAGGTTTTTAGCTCACTCATGCGGCCTTCTGAGTCCTCCTCCCCGTAAAACTTGTAGTACCATACAATCGGGATGCTGTCAAATGGAAATCGCCAAAAAATATAAATAAATAGACTATGCTGAATATCAATATACTACTAAATACAGGATACCCGACAAGGTAATAATCACCGGCCGATCCGGCCGAGACATGGAGGGGCCGTTGTTGAAGGAAAAGGAGTTCCTCGATACTGTTTTCTTTTATCGAACCAATGACAGCGTCGAGCCAGGCTTCATCGCACGTGTGCCTGGTTTTCAAGGTTTGCACGATACTCCCGTCCCCGCTTTCTTCCCGGTATTCACCGGTGAGGATTTCCTCATGCAACGCCGGAAATCCGTACACCGCCCCGTCGCTTATCCCTTCCTGATAAAAACGATGCGACACATAATCCGAAAGATCAGGAAGGTACTCACGCCGCTTCGTTTTTTCGAGTTCGATAAGCCCCTGATATGAAATGGCATCGGACCCGTCTTGCCGGAGGGGAAGCGGCAGGCCGGTATCGGAAGAACCGCCCATCACGACATACATGAGAATAAAACAGCATGCGACAATCGCGAGAAGCGCCGCATCGGCGGCCATCGTCTCACCATGAAAATGGAAGCCGTTAGTAATGCCTTTATTGAAACTTTTACGGGACAGAGGAAACAGACGAACAGGGGTAAATAATCTGTGTTCCCGCTGCGTTTCCTTCCGCAACCGAAAAAGAAGGGTAAAAACCGAAAGGGAAGCCGACGCGAAAGCAACGAATAACAGAGAGAAAAGCCCCGCCCCGCCCCCTTGCAGAAGCCTGATAACGAAAGCGGAGAAAAGGGCGCCCCCCGCTATCAGTCCGCTTTTTATGAACCTGCCGTTGGTCCCCATATCCCATTGATAAAGGATACGGTTGTCAATGGCGAGAGAGGACTCCCGGTAAAAACGAAACCAGGCGGGGTAGATAATAAAAAAACAGACTAAAGAAACCATATCCCCGGACAAAGTGAACATCAGCCACGGGAACAATCCCAAAATCGCGGGTGCTTTATGCGGAGACTTTCTTTCCCTGAAAAAAATAAAACACACGGCAAAAATCAGGGCGAAAAAGAAATACAGAAATTGTTCATGAAGGCGCACATCCGGACTCGACATCGTTATCGAGCGTGTGTTGACGATTCCGCCCGCCGTGAGGGAAAACAACACCCTGTTGAGACGCGTTTTAACATAGATCACCCCGCAGCCGTCACTGTTTAGGAAATAACGGTGCAGTGATTTCATATATGCATCATTACGCGGATCAAGGGGATCGAGGCGGCTTTCGAGTTCCGAAACGGTGATTTCCTCAAGGGTTTCCAGGTTATTGAACGTCACCCGTGAAGTGTCCTTTGATACAACCCCGGTAATCCCCGGTACCCGCGCGAGTCGTTCGCAGACGGGTGCGATCTCACCCGGTGTATCGAGAACAAGGGTATAATAACCCTTCCACAGGGTACGGGTTTCATCGGCCGGGGCAAAAATAATCCCGATTAAAAAGAGGAGAACGAATACAAAAGATATAACCTGCGGTATAATGCCTTGAAACAGCCATTCCTTTTTCATGACACATTTCCTCGTCCACCGATATTCGTCGTTTCACAGAAAAATCAGGTCTTCCGTTACAGGGTGCAAAAAGCGACGGCGATAAAAAATCCGAGTAGAATCCCCATCATAACTTCCGAAATCCTGTGTCCGTGAATTTCCTTGACCGGCTTAATTTTCATCGAATTGTGTGATTCCAATTTTGATATGATCTGGTTGATCGCCTTGGCCTGGGATCCAGCCGCCCTTCTCACGCCGAGAGCATCCCGCACCGTGATAAACGCGTAGAATACGGCCACGATAAAAATAGGAGATGTGGCGCCCACTTCAAACCCGATCGCGGTCGCGAGGGCACTCACCACTGCGGAATGACTCGAGGGCATACCGCCGGTGGTCCAGAACAGACTCATCAGTATCTCTTTTGCCGAGTGCGGGCGGTTGCGAACAATCTCGATAATGGATTTGATTGCCTGTGAAATAAACCAGCTGAAAAATGCCGCTCGAAATATCGGATCCTTAAAAAAGGAAAATAATATATCCACGTTTCTACTCCCGGTATACCGTCACTTTTTTTTTGACAAGCATACCCTGTTATTGTGTCCTCTGTAAAGACTTTTAAAGCATACATATGATATAAAAATGGGGTCTTTCGCTCATTTTCTCATCCCGGCTTACCACCCGGCAGCTTTACATGTTTCGTGTTTTCTGATAGAGTGGTGTGTCCGTTACCGGTGTGATTCAATATAGTGACGCGGGCTGTACGGGAGCAGCATGTGAGTTGTACCGTCGACCGGGGATAGTGACTGTCAAACAATAGATATCAGGCCGGGGTTAAAAAATATAATTTTACCTGATAATCGAATGAGTCAAAATGATTTCCCTATTACAGACAATGATGAAGGCCGGCGTGTCGACAGAATCGTCAGGAAAATGTTTCCGTCCTTCCCACTGAGCATGATTTATCGCCTCATACGAAAGGGTTCGATCACGCTTAATCATCATAAGACAAAGCCGGGAAAAATCGCCGCAAAGGGTGATATCCTCACACTCGACCAATCCCTTGCCGATAAATACCGGGACGAAAAACCTCGTAAGTGTATATCCGAAAACACCGGTGAGCGGCTAAAAGAGGAATTACGGCCGCTCATCCTTTTCGAAGACAATCATATCCTTGTGATCAATAAACCCCCCGGGCTTCTCGTCCATGGCCCGGATTCACTCGAACAACGGGTGAGCGCTTATTTCGCTTCGGAAACCGATACCTCCCTCTCATTTACACCCGGCCCCGCCCATCGCCTTGACAGAAACACATCGGGTGTCATCCTCTTTTCAAAATCGATTCGGGGCGCGAGATCCCTCTCCGAAGCCTTTCATAACGGGCGTATCATAAAAGTGTACATCGGTTGTTTTGAAGGTATTATTGAAAATGAAATATACTGGGAAGATATCCTGGCCAGGGACAGCCGGAATATGACGACAAAAGCGGGTATTCACGACCGCGGGAAAAAGGCGGTAACGAGGATCATCCCCGTCAAAGCGGCCGGAGAAAAAACTCTTGCCGTTTGTGTGCTGCTAACGGGAGTAACGCACCAGATCAGGTCGCAGGCGGCCATACACGGCCACCCCCTCTTCTGTGACAGGAAATACGGAAGCAGGGAACGGACCGGCCGCTATATCCTTCATGCAGCCGGCCTGTCCTTTTTTCCCGAACACCCGCTTTTCGGCGGCCGCCTTTTCACCGCTTCCCTCCCCGGGCAGACGGCCGCGCGACTCACGCTGATTTTCGGAACATCCCCCCTCGCATCAGCCGCGGGGCTTGTCGGAACCATCTGTCAAAACTGCATGAAGAAAGGATCCTGTCAATGAAAAAGGCACTGATACTCGGTAATTATTCGAATGCAGCCTATCATCCGTTCGCCGGAGTCGACCGGCGCCTGACCGGTATTTTATCCGTTGATTTTTCCGTCGTTACAAAGGAAGACCGCTCGATACTGTCTTCTCCATCCCTCGGTGAATTCGATCTAATAATTTCCTACGCCGATGACTGGGAACGCTCCCTCCCCGATGACCGGATGGGGGGACTTATGTCCCATGTCTCATCCGGCGGCGGAATACTCGTCATTCATAACGGAATTTCATTCCAGGGGAGGCCGGAATTCGCACAACTCATCGGTGCCCGGTTTGTCACGCATCCGCCCCGAACCCTTCTCACCTATACATACGGACCGATTCCCCATCCCGTCACCGACGGTCTTCTTCCCTTCAGGCTGTTCGAAGAGCCCTACCGATTCATCTTCAGCCCTTTGGCCGTGCTTACCGTTATTCTCGAAACTGCCCCTTATCCGGCCGGATGGGTCAGACAGTTCGGAAAAGGGAGGGTGGCCTACCTCGCACCAGGCCATGAAGAGGAAATTTTTACCGATCACGCCTACAAGGCGCTTATCCGGAGAACGGCGCGCTGGACCGCTTGCATCCTCTGATATCCTGCGATCGAAAATTCAAGAAAATCGGAAAAAAAGTGATATATTATTAATCGGGGCAATATTCGGTATCACAGAAACCTTCACATCACAATAAGTATGAGTGGAAGGGCGGAGCGGGACATCCGCCTGCCGCACCCGGTGATTACCGCCACGGCCTCATCGACCGCAGCGGCTGCATAGACCGTGGCGGTTGCATTTTGAGGAGCCCGAACCGGGAGAGGTGAAGGCCGAGCCGTGAGGGAGGGAATATATGCTTCGAAAAGCCGTTATTCTCCGGATACTGGTCTTGTGTATCGGTTTTGTGACGGGATGTGATTTTATCGTCTATTACCCGTATTTGGAGCGTGATTCACATCCGGTTTCATACTCCTTGCAATCCGAACAGGCCCGCGGAAACTCATCCCTAACAGCGATGCAGACAAACGTTCTCCCGCCGGGAAATGCCGATTCCCATTCTCCCTGGGACCCGGAAATAGAATCGTCTGAACACGGAAATCAGTCGGGCCATTCGACCGGAAACGGGCCATTCTCCCTCATTATCCTTCCGGACACTCAATATTACTCGGCCTATTATCCTCATATATTCAGGGCGCAAACCGCCTGGATAGCACAGAACAAAGACGCCCTTAATATCGCCTTTGTTCTTCATGAAGGCGATATTGTTCAGCACAACAGAGAGAGTGAATGGGAAGCGGCCCGGTCGTGCATGGCGATACTGGACGGTATTGTTCCCTATGCCCTGACAATCGGCAATCACGATATCGGATCTCAAGGACTGCTTTGCAACATACGCGATTCGACACGCTTTAACCGGTACTTCCCCGTACGGGACTTCGTGAGTCTTCCCTCATTCGGGAGTGTCTACGAACCGGACAAACTCGAAAACAGTTGTTACCTCTTTCACGCCGGAGGAATCGACTGGCTCGTTGTCGCTATCGAGTTCGGACCGCGCGATGAGGTACTCCGGTGGGCAAACAGGACCATATCATACTACTACAACCGTAAGGTGATCATCCTCACCCACTCATATCTTTACTATGACAATACATTGCACGGATCAAAGCGGCACCACAAGTGGACCCCCGCCTCATATGGCATCAACAAGGGACCGGACAGTGTCAATAACGGGCAGGAAATCTGGGATAAATGCATCGGGAATCACGACAATATCGCCTTTGTCTTTTGCGGCCATATAATCAAAGGCGGCACGGGATTCCGGATCGACCGGTCGCCGGGCGGCAACAAGGTGTATCAGATGCTTGCAAACTACCAGATTCTGGAACGGGGCGGAAACGGGTATCTGCGTATTCTTTCCTTTGATCCCGCCGGGAAAAACGTCACCGTCCGCACCTATTCCCCCTTCCTGAACCGCTTCCTCACCGGAAGCGATAACGAGTTTGTCATTGAAGAAGCCGATTTCTTCGAAGAAGCCGATTTCTTCGAAGAAGCCGATTTCTTCTGAGAAGTGCCATAGCGCTTTTACGTTGACCGGAGTCGCTTTCTTCCAAAAAAAGATTTGCATTCATCAAAGGGTTTTATTATCTTTAGTAAGTATCGGCTTTCAAGCGTTTTTTATTGGTAAGGAAGAAGCATTATGGAATCAGCGGTATCATGAAAACGATAAGACTTCTTGTCGTTGACGATTCGAGTGTCGTACATCTTGTTCTCGAAAAAATAATCAAGGAATATGACGGAATCGAGATCGTCGGCCAGGCATACAACGGCCGGGAGGGAGTGGATTACACAAAAAAGCTTTCACCCGACGTGATCATCATGGACATCAATATGCCGGGCATCGACGGCCTGCAGGCGATCGCCGAGATTATGAATGAAAAGCCCACTCCCATTATCGTTTTTTCTTCCGCGAGCGCGGAAATCGTCGATCTGAGTTTCAAATCGATTGAAATGGGTGCCGTTGACATCATCGAAAAGCCTTTTTCGACCGATCCCGAATCCCTGAAACAACAAATCCGCCAAAAACTCATCCGTACGATCAAAACCTTCGCGGATTTCAGGGTCATGCGAAGGATAAAAAACTCAACGATAACCGCCTTGACCGACAAATCGGAAGCATTGAAAACGGTCGGAGAACGGCTCAAGAAAAAGCACGAGGAACTCCTTGTCAAAGGAGAACAGATAGACCGGGAAGAAAACCGGGGCGTCGAGGACACCGAATTCCCCGTCATCGGTATCGCCGCGAGTACGGGCGGTCCGCAGACGATAAGGATGTTCGTCGAGAATACTCATTGCCGGAAAATACAGGCGGCTATCGTGATCGTCCAGCATATGGCGGAAGGATTTCTACAGGGCTTCAGCGACTGGCTGCAAATATATTCGCCCATTCCGGTCGGCATCGTGAAAAACGGAGAACCCGTAAAACCGCATCGTATCTATATCGCTCCGGGTGAATTTCACCTCGGTTTCAAGGATAATCGATTTATTTATATCGACCGTCCTCCGATATTGGGAATAAGACCATCGGCAAATATCATGTTCGAATCTTTGGCGGAGGCATTCAAACAGCGGGCGGTCGCGGTTATCCTCACCGGCATGGGAGACGACGGGGTAAAAGGCCTCGCCGCTGTAAAACAGAACAATGGACTCATCATCGCCCAGAACGAGGAAAGCTGCATCCTCTTTGGGATGCCGAAAGCCGCGATCGATTCCGGACAGGTCGATACAATTCTTTCCGTTTCCGAAATAACCGAATTTCTGGCCGAGTATTCCCTGAAGCGAGAGTATAATGATTAACGAAGTAATTTTAACGGAGATCCAGGAGATTATCAAAAACAAAACAGGTATCGTTTTGAGCAGAGAAAGGATCTTCGATCTGGAGATCGTTCTTCAAAGCAGATTCATTAAAACGAACACCACACCCGTTTCCTATCTTTCATACCTGCAGAACAACTACAACGAACTCATTTTACTCGCCTCTCAATTCACGATCCAGGAGACGAGTTTCTACAGAAACAAATCCCATTTCGACCGCCTGAAATATCAGATATTTCCCGATTTGATAAACGAAAAAAGGGAATCGAACAGGGAACTCGTCATTCTTTCAGCCGGCTGTGCCACGGGTGAGGAACCGTATACGATCGCCATGATTCTCCACGATCAGATTCCCCGTTCCGAGAAATGGAACATAAGAATTATCGGCACCGATATCAATGCCGATGTCCTCGATTACGCCAGAAATGGAATCTATACGAAATACAAACTGAGAAATATCGAACAATGGTACGTTGACAGATTTTTCATTATCGATAAAAACAAGCCGGAAACGGCGTATCAGTTAAAACCGGTAATAAAAAACATGATCGAGTTCAGGCAGTGCAACCTGATTCGTGAACCCTTTGAATTGAGCGACCTCGAGAATGTCGATGTCATCCTCTGCGAGAACGTCATCATCTATTTTAACCAGGAATCGACCCAGCGGCTTATTTCGAATTTTTACACGATACTGCGGAACAGGGGATTTCTCTTTCTCGGTTATTCTGAAACCCTCAACCTTCTCGATCACAACTACAAGCTCTCATGGTGGCAGGATTCTTTTGCCTACCAAAAAGACGAATCGATGCCTGAGGAAAAGGGTAAAAAGCTGTATATACCGGCGGACCTTTTAAAAAAAAAACCGGAATTACGGAATGATATTAAGAACCTCGACAGAAAATCCTACGAAGAAATCCTGTATCTGCTGATAAAAAATTTCGACGAACAGAATATCGATAATTGTATCGAACTTCTGGATTGCCTTGAAAAAAGCAGCATCCGCACGGACGAAAATTTTCATGTTATCAAGGCCGAATACCTCATCGATACAAGGCGGTATATCGATGCGGCGAACACGTGCAGAAAATCCATCAGTCTCAATCCCTATCAGCTGGATGCCCACATCATGCTGGGGTACATCTATCTCGAACTGGATATGCTGGAAAATGCGGAATTCGAATTGAAAACTTCGATTTATATCAACAACACCTCGATCCTTGCCTGGTATTATTCGGGGATCTACTATAAAAAAATGGGCGACGTCAAGGAGTACGAACATTGCATGGACAAGGCGCGATCGCTGCTTGCCGAAAATAAATACACCTTCAAGACCCGCCTTTTCCCGCTCGGCAAAGGAAAAAGACAGCATATAATGGACGCGATAACGAACGTGAAATGACGGTAGTCCCTCAACGGGGGACGGCGTTACGGAAGGAGATACCTCGTAATGAAGCTGTATATTTCTTCCGAGGCCTTGCTCGATTTCATGATAAAAGCACTCGCCCCTCTGGCCAGGGCTTCCCTTCCCTTGTCTTCCGCTGTGGTGAGAACGATGACGGGAAGTGTCTTCATTTCCGGTTTTCCCCGGATAAACGATAATAGATCCAGGCCGGACATTCCCGGCATGTTCATATCGGTGATAACGAGTTTTATTCCCCTGTCACGGTTAAGTATATTAATCGCCTCATCGACATCAGCGGCACCGGTGACATTGAATTTCTTCATGGAAAGTGAGAATTTCAGCGACGCCCTCGTCGCTTCCGAGTCATCGACAATCAGTATTTTTATCGAATGTTCCCGTTTCCCCGTCAAGGTATCATTCATCTGACTTTAATGTAGCAAAATTCTATCACATAGTCAATAAATGGGAATTGTTTTCAAAAACAACCGATAATCCGGCCTTTTCTATTCTTGTATGTATCGGTCATCTGTGATTTCACGGCGTCAACCTGTAAAATGCGGAACACGTCGGCTTCACAGAAAGCCGACATAAAACGAAAAAGAGAAATTCTATTGTATTTTCAGATTATATTCATATACTTTTAAGTGTTCGTATACTTTTAAGTG
>JAFGHO010000109.1 GCA_016930085.1 Spirochaetales bacterium | reverse complement strand
CGTATATCATCATTAAAAAACCTTTTCTACCGATGAGTCAACCGTTATACGTTTATCGCTTCTTCGGATCGACTATCGGCTGTTTTTTCTTTTCACCTTTTTTTATCCTTGATCGTCTTCTTTCACGATTGCTGAATACTCTGGTTTTTTTCCGCCATACTCTTTGCTTCTCCGCTTGCCAGGGGATCGGCTGCTTACATCCTCATGCAGTATATCCGCCAGCAGAGCGTGTCACACATCCTGCAGGATGCAAGCGTTACGCCCCTCCCCTTCCCGCTCCGGTTCTTCCTTCTTTTCTTTCAGGCCTTCGGTTGAAGCGAAAGGCCAGAAAAAAAGAAGGAAAGGAGAGTATGAGTATGGCTGAGATAAATAAATCCATTGATAATCACATTGGCTCGTTCAAACAATCCGAAAGGATTGTTCGGCTTAAGGAGCTTGACAAGTACAGTGTTTCCGAGCTTCGTGAAGCGCTGTATGCCCGGGCCCCGGTAAAAGGGTTAAAAATCAGGTATCCCCATGACATCGTTATCCATTTGGCGTCGTATGCCGTTGAGTCTCAGGAGTATTTCCTCGTTATTACCCTTAACGGCGCACATGAGGTGATTGCCGTTCACGAAATTTCAAAGGGTATCGTCAACCGGGCGATCGTTCATCCCCGCGAGGTGTTTCGCGCCGCGATCGCAGACAATGCCGCTGCCGTCATTATTTCTCACAATCATCCGTCGGGAAACGTCGATCCGAGCCCCGAGGATCGTTCCATAACCAATACGCTTGTTAGTGCCGGCAAGATAATCTGCATCGAAGTGCTCGATCATGTTATTCTGGGTGCCGAGACCTACTATTCATTTCAGGAAAACGGCATTCTCTCGTCGTGAGAGGTCCCTCCGGGGATCTCTTTTTTTTTGCTGTTAACATAAAGTATTTGCATTTTTTCTGCTTTCATGATATTCTGGTGTTTCAGTTTTATTGAAAGGTATTATTATGGATAACACGTTTGATGATTTCGACAGGCAGATTGAAATGTTCCCCGAGGAGTATAAATACCGGCTTTATAAGGCCATGCTGACGATTACTGAAATTACCGGGACCCCCCAGGATTCGCTTTCTTCCCTTATTTTACCGTATCTTAAACAGACAACCGCCATGCTTGAATTATCGTCGTTTGTTGGAAAATAGCAGGGTTACTCCCCTCTTTTCTTTACTTTTTCCCCGATTATTTATACAATTACCGAACGATGCTTTCCAAAGAAAAACTCAAAACACATTCGCTTGCCGCAAGAAATCCCGAACTCGCAAAACAGTGGCATCCGACGAAAAACGGTTCCCTCACCCCTTCCGATGTGGCTTATCATTCCGCCCGATATGTCTGGTGGCTGTGTGAGAACGGGCATGCGTGGAGAACACAGATGAATCACCGCGCCAAGGGTTGCGGATGTCCCTACTGTATCAACAAATTTGTTTGCGAGGATAATTCGCTAAAGACTGTCAAGCCTTCCCTCGCTGACGAATGGCATCCGAGAAAAAACGGTATCCTCACTCCCGAAAATGTTACTTACCGTTCAAGCTTGAGTGTCTGGTGGCAATGCACGTTCGGACATGAGTGGAAGGCCCGCATTTTATATCGATCGGTGGGCGGTAAATGTCCATATTGCAGCGGAACATATTTGTGTAAGGAAAGTTCTCTTGCCTCTGTCTATCCGGATCTTGCAGCAGAATGGCATCCAACGAAAAACGGAGATCTCACTCCGTTTGATTTCCTTCCCAGCAGCAACAAAAAGGTTTGGTGGCGATGCAAGAAAGGTCATGCATGGAAAGCGGGTATTGCCTATAGAAAATACCGAGGATGTCCCTATTGTGCCGGGAAAAGGGTCAGCCCTGAAAATTGTTTCGGGACCACCTATCCGGATTATGCGGCCGAATGGCATCCGAGTAAAAACGGCACCCTCACGGCAAAAGAAGTGACCGTTAATTCCCATAAAAAAGTCTGGTGGCGATGTGCTAACAGTCACGAATGGCAATCGACGATTGTCTACCGAAGCAAGGGATATGGGTGCCCCTATTGTGACGGTCGGATACATCGTAAAAAATCAAAATAACCAGCCTGCTTATATCTTTCTTATTCTTTCTTGTTATTTCTCCTTTCTCCCATGCCTTATATTTTCCCCCCACCTTCATGCTTATAACCGCCACACATTTTTTTTCTTCCCTTCACTGTTTTCTCTCCATCTCCCCCTCCCCCACCCTCCTCCTTTCAGCCCTTATCACATCGATGGTATGGTAATGTGCCGGCAGAGACCTCCGGGCTTTCCTGTCCGCACATCCTTTCACTGTCCCCGGGGATTTTCCTGAACTGCGGCCTGCATCAGCTCATCCGATGCCCCGGGACTGTTACCGGTATGAGGGTTTCTCTTTTCTGCCGTTCCATCTCATCGTTTATCCGTCACCGTTTTCGGTTCCTTTCGTGCTGCAGGGTGTGATGTCTTCTTACCTCCTTTTTCAGATTTTTTTTAACAGGCTTCCATGGCAGCCGTCTTTCCTGACGTCCTCACACAGCATCTCTTCGCGCCAATCCCTCCGCTTCACTCCGTGATTGTCACTCGATCTGCTCTGAGTGCTCGGCCTGAAATCCAGCTGCCATGGGGGGTGCGAACGGTTTTTTAACCCCCTCCCAGTTTGTGAAGGGGGTTAAAAAAACCAACTCCCTCAACATCAAAATCTTTTACAGGAGGTCATGTATGACATCTCAGAACAACACTTCAACAAACGGATCCGGTAACGGGTTGCGGTTTATCAACGACGTGAGGGTACGCGCAAATTACGAGAAACAGCGGCTTACCATCATCATCCCCGAACTCGGTGTCGCTGTTTCAAAGCCCTTCAACTACCTCAGGAAAATCCTCGAGGGTCCGGTTGAATCGGGTGCTGCGGATGAGGAGAGCCAGGGTTAGCCTGGCTCTTTTCCCCATCCCATCGATCTTTGAAAGACAAGGGCTGAAAGGAGCTGAGGGCGGTAGCCCAGGGTAATCCGGAGGCCCGGTTAAGAGAAGGATATGAAAAGACCTGTCAAGGTTGTGTGAGCGTATGATGCGATCCTGATTGCGGGTATATCCCCCATCGGCGGTTTTCCTTACGAGGTATGGCACTTAAAAAGAGACCTGTCATGGGGCGATCCCCATCCCCCCGTTTCGCTTCTGAAATATAACCTGAAGAGGTTATGCAGAGGTGACAGCGGGACCGGTGACACCACCAGATATGGTGTTAATGGCAGATAGGTGGGGCCCGCGATGACGCTATATATAGCGGTTTACTGATGAAAATGATTAAAGGAGGTGACTGTAATGAAAGGTAATGTTGAAAGTCTTGCCGCGCTCGATCGGATGATCAGGCAGCGGGAACAGGAAAAAAACGATCTGCTTGTCGATGCAAGGGAACTCTTGATGGTCGACGATGACCTGTTGCGACTCGGCGAGCGGACCTATTCTATCGGTGAGGTTGCGCATTCTCAGATATCGGAGAAACTCGGTATCCCGAAACGCTACTATGACCGGATGACCATGATTCCGGGGCTTCGGACGCATAACGTCAATCAATGGAGTTCCCGTGCGCCTGAGAAAAAGAGGCGGTTCGTGAGAACCGTGGGACACCATGTACGGGCGGTATTGAGCGAACGGTTCCGGCCGATCGACGATATCCTCATCATGCACGCCTTGCGTCCCGTGCTTCGGGAGCATGAGGAACTGTGTATTCCTTCGATCTGTGTCACCGAACGCAGGTTATATATCGAAATCGTTTTTCCAATGATAGCAAAAGAGGTGCTTCCCGGTGATGTCGTTCACGCGGGGGTGATCCTCACCAACTCAGAAGTCGGTCTCGGTGCCCTCGATATATCAACGGTCGTCTGGCGGCTTGTGTGCAGCAATGGCCTGATCGGCCAATCGCTTCTCAACAAATACCATATCGGTCCTGCGATCGGAAACGGGAGTCAGGCGTATGACTTCTTTTCATCCGAAACCATCGAGGCTGAAATCGAATCGTTTCGACTGGAGCTCAGGGACACGTTACGCTACGCGGTCTCGGAAGACCTCTTTCACTCGATCGTTTCACGGCTTGTGAAGGCGGCCGGACAGGCGATTCCCAATGTATCAAAGACGATCGAGAACGTGACAAAGCGGTGGCAGTTTACGGAGAGCGAAAAGGATATCGTGACCGATAACATGGTGGCCGGCGGGATGAAAACAAGATGGGGCCTCGTCAACAGTATCACGGCGATGGCGCACCGGGTCGATGACCATGACCGTCAGTATGATTACGAGCGGATCGGAAACGAGGTGATTACCCTGAGTGACCGTGAATGGGAGGAAATCACCGCATAATCAGCGGCAGGCGTTGCCTGCCGTTATATTAACAACTTCATGGAGGTATATGATGAATCAATTAAACTCTGTTCTTCTGGAAGGGAACCTGGTGAGGGATCCCGAATCGACCGTTACCCCCTCCGGGGCCCCGGTGTGTCATTTCTCGATCGCATCAGACCGGTTTTACAAAAAGAATGATGACTTTGAAAAAGAAGTTTCATTCTTTGACATCCAGGTCTGGAACAACCTTGCCGAAACGTGCGCCGGATACCTGAAGAAAGGCCGCGGCGTGCGGATCGTCGGCCGGCTGAAACAGGACCGGTGGACCGACAGTCGAGGCAAATCGAAATTCCGGGTGTATGTTGTTGCAGAACATGTCGAGTTCAAGCCGCAGTATCAACCCGGGAAAGCACATGTAACAGCGTAAGGTCCGCTGGTATATCAACGGCATCCCTGGAGATTATTACGGGGATGCTGTTTTTTATATGAGGGATCGTTTATGATAGAATTGCTGGGTTTTATATGGTTTATAGATTTTGCAGGCTTATAATTTGGCGCCATACATCTTTAAATGTCTTTTTTCTTCTTTCGATAAACAGGAAAGATCAGCGTTTGTAAAATCACATCCCTGGATGACCAGACCGGATAAATTTTCAAAAGTATTGATACACTCCCCTGTCTCCCGCTCCCATTCCTTCACCGTCTCATCACCAGAACCAGAAGTGATTCGTTCCCCGCCAGGCGAATACACCACTGCGGTTACATCATTAGAATGACCCAGCGGAAATACTGTCTTCATTTCTATTTTTACCCCACTAAAAATCGATCCGCCTTTTTTCAGTTGGACCGTTAGAAGATTTATTTGTTGAACATCCAAATAAAATCCAAACCAGACTTGAAAAAGTTGCTGATAAAAGAATATACGCATAAAACATTATTACACGTCACCGTGAATACTTGACCTTCTAAATATAAACCTTTAACATCAAACAGAGCGGAGGGCTATACTTATGACAGTAACGGAATTCTTAAAGGAATTGAATGAAAATTCCGATCGACGCGAATTATTCAGAACCGAACCGGTGAGAGTCGTGGCGGAAGCTGAATTGACCATAGGAGATATAATGAAAATTATGAGTGAACATCTTGATAAATTACAAAATCAAACACTCGAAGATTATAAAGCCATCACTCTACTTCTTGAACATATAGCAAATGAAGGGGAAAAATCGTCCCAAAACTAATGCGTTCCTTTTTATATGAATAAAAAAAAATAAGGGGTTCCAAAAAATCATGGCAACTAACCCAAAAAAAATTCCTTTTCGCCGTTTCAACGGTTTTTTAAAGCAACATGCCCATGACCGCCTTCAACCCCTCGAACAGGAACTGTTCAATTTCATTTTTCCAGAATTCGCCGGAGATGACAGTGCCGAAAATGCATATAAAGATGCAGTCAATAATCCCCTGTTAAAAAACCTATCCCCATTCATCGAAATTATGCAGGGAGACCGTCGGGTGCGGCGTTATGCCGGATATAATTTCCCACGAAAACGCTATCATACCATCTCAAAAGACTCTGAAGGAAACGATGACCAGACGCTGGTGCATGAACTACGCGCATACCTGAATCCGCTCACCTCGGGCATGGTCGAGGTTATTGACTTGTCATGCGGATGCCATCTGCAAATAGATGATGAAGCAGTAAAACTCCCTCCGGAGCTAGCGATTATTGTCCTGCTGCATGATTTCGAACGGCTGCCAAAGCACTTGCAGGAACTGTTTTACAAGAAATTACCGCCATATCAAGGACACCCCTTATATATGTATCGTTTCCCATATCATGTGCGTCCAATGGAATTCGATCAAGTGTTGGATCTTCGTTACCCAGATACACGGGACTGGTTTTTCAAAACTTTCCAAAAAACCCAGGAAGTGGATTATGGAAAATACGAAATACAAAAAGGGGAAGCTAACAAATATTATACTACCGCCTATTCCCGTTATCACCTGGAAAACGAACATCCGCCGACACCGGAGGATTTCTGGCATATGCTTCCTACATTGATTAATCCCGATTTAGGCGGTGGAAATATCGCGTATTGCGGTTCAACCCTAAATTATATAGGCCAATGTATGCGTACACACGGCGTGAATGCCTTTATATATCCTTCCGCCCGGGCCGACGTTTCGGTTGTTTTCAAAGACGGTAATCTGTCAAACTATATCGGATGGAACCTAATTGATTTTTCTGATTCACCCGTATTTTATGGAAACATCGATTTGACAACGTTTGATCCCAATCCGTGGGCCTGGGTCCGTTTCGATTTTGGTGTCAAACTCTATACATCCAAATCCGATCCTCAGTATTCCGGCAGTTTTGCCCTGGAAGGTGTGATTGACGCCAACGCTATTGAATATAGCTACCTAGTGGAAACAATAAATTTTACCAGGGAGAAATACCCCGATCTTGGAATTACAAATGCATCAGAATTCCCGACATGGAGTGCTTTTAGGATTGGTTTTCTCCTTCTCGCATGGGTACGTCACGTTTTAAACGGCGATCAACAAAATACCATTGATGAACTACTGTTCGAATTACACGGGCTTTCAATACAACCCAACCTCTATTGTATAACCGGGCGTATAGGTGAAATATGGAACCAATTTCAGAAGTTGGAAGGACGATGGACTGAAAATCCGGTCGATACATCCATCATTGTTGCGGACCAGGTCTGCGGCGTATTTAATATGAGATTTCCCGGAAAGCCATATAGGAATATGGTGCGGCTCGGGAGTGACATTTCCCTTCTTCAGCTTTTCCTGTTCCTTAAGGATACCAAAATGACTGCCGTCCCGGACTGTGGTGAATATCTCAACGGCTTTAAGAAATCTCTTCTTGAGTGCTCATCATTACCTTCAAAATTTCAATCCGAGCTTGAAAAGTATTATGAAAACGCATTTGTCTATCTTGAGTCCAGCAGTCCCGTTAAGGTTGATTTTATCACTTTCGGTAATGAAGTGGCTGCTGAAATTACAGCATATTTGAAAGAGCAGGAATAGATGGTGGTTAAGGCTGATCAAACAAAAATGCACCCACTTGAAAAACACTAGAATTCCTACCCTATATATAGTGTCGTCCTTTCTTTAATCGACGCTATATATGGTGTGTCTTTTTATCGTGTAGTAAGCAAGATAAAGGGCTGCCGCTTTTTTTCCTTATTTCTCTATAATACCATTATTTATTTAGCCGCTTGTTACTATATTATATTTCTATCTCTATATAATATATGGATTTAATTAGCCGCTTATTTTAATTTCTTTCATTGTTGTCCAGGGTAAACTCAATTCCCCATTTTTTACCCGATCAGGGTAAACAAGATTCCCCACTTTTTTTAAAAAAGGGTAATTAAGAT
>JAFGHO010000108.1 GCA_016930085.1 Spirochaetales bacterium | reverse complement strand
ATCGTTGTCAGGGACGCAACATGCGTCCCCATGGCGAGCCTGGAAATCATGTACCGCGCCTCGAGGCCGCCTTTTGAATGCGCGATCAGGTTGATTTTTTCCGCCCCTGTTTCACCCAGGACACGCAATACGTTTTTCTTTACGATCTCCGCGTTGTTTTCGATCGATCCCCACGCGTCCTGGCCGCTGTAATGAATGTCCGCCCCAAGGGTTTTCAGTTTTTCCGGAATTCTTCCCCAGTAGTTGTAATTGGGGTTGTCGTCCCGGAAGCCGGCGCCGTGAACGAGCATGACGGGATATCTGGTTTTACCGTTCATTTCCGGGGAATATTCCATGAGATATCTCCTGTCCAAAGATTACCGGATTTCATCCGGATGCGCAATATGAATTCGGCTGTCATCCGGTTACGAATTTTTTTATTGCTATAAATCAGGTTTTATTGTAGGATGCACGCTGATGTTATCGATAAATGAAAAATCGCGCAGTAAGCGGGGGTTTTCTTCTCCCGGATGTCACGCCCGTTGGCAAGTGACATCCGCAATCGACGATACAAGAACTTACTACAAAAGATCTATGGAGATTACTTATGAGAAAAATAGCAGCATTTTTATTTTTTCTGTCAGTACCGTTTCTCGCTATGGGTTCAGTTGAAAACCTGAAAAAGGCGGTAACGCCGCCCGTTATCGACGGGCAGGAAGACGAACTTTGGGAAAATACCGGGTGGATTTCTATCCGCCGGCAGATGTATCCGGAAATACAGACCGGACCGGCGTATGCGAGGTTCAAGCTGGTTTATGATGATAAAGCGCTATACATCATCGCCAGGGTATATGACGATGTGTTGAACAATGCCGGCGGACCGGATTTTTATTTCGAGAATGACTGTATAGAACTGTTTTTCGATATGGGCAATGAAAAAACGGTCTACCCGGACGAAAACGACTTTCAGTTCTGTTTTATATATAATATGAAAAATATATATTCGAGAGAAAACCCGGGCGTACAGCCTATCGAACATGCATGGATAACGGAGGAGGACGGATATATGCTCGAAGTGAAGATTCCCCTTCAATGCGTGAACACGAACGGGATTGCAGCGGGCGATATAATCGGATTCGATATACTCGTTAACGATCGTGACAACGGCTTTTCCCGGGACAGTCTTTACGCCTGGTCCGGAAACGAAAGCGACCGAAGTTCAAGCGGTGAACTGGGCGAATTGATCGTAACGGACCATGGGGTGTGTGAGGTTATTGAAGCGGAAGATGCTTCCCCCGCGACGATGGGTGTGCGGAACCTTCGGGGTATTGCATTCGCCGAGACAATGGTGGAAAATCACGGCGAACTTGTTTTCGATTTTTTTTCATTGCCTTCGGGAGTCTATTCGATATGGGCGAAGGTATCGGGCAAAGACAGGGAATCGAACGAGTTCGGCCTGGTTGTGGATAACGGCCTGAAAACAAGAACAGTATTTATTCCCGATGAGGAATTTTACTGGACCAGATTGACGGAATCACCGGCCGTCTTTAGAGAAACGCGGAATCATACGGTAAGGCTGTATGGTGAGGAAAAGTATGCAAAAATAGACAAGATTATCCTGACGAACGATAACCGGGAAGATCTTTTCAGGCCAATCGACAGGCCGGAGATAACGAATGTGGAATTGAACGGCGGGGAGGTCAAACTCGAGTGGGACATGGCCGATACCGGCAGAATAACCGGTTACAGGATCGAACGGCAAAGCGGGGGCGGGGTGTTTGAATACATCGGTGAAACGGAAGGAAATGTTTATTGTTTTCATGATGCGTCTATGCATTTGCATCCCGATCCGTGTTACCGTGTCATAGCGTTAGCCGGGCCGGATAATTCTCCGTATTCGAAGAGGGTATACCTCGATTATCAGGTACCCCGAAAACCTTTTCACCTCACCGTGACGCAGCATAAATTCCGGTTTTTCAATGCCTGCAGGCTGTCGTGGGAAAATGATGACGATGAGGTCGTCTCTTTTGAGATCGAGCGGCGGATGAATGACCATGAGTATACTGTCATAAAAAGGATTCCCGCCGGTAAAAACGAGTATTATGATGTCGCTTTCGGAGTGTTACGGATGAGGGAGAATAAAACTCCCTGCTACCGGATACGGTCGTACAACGGCAGAAAATATTCCCCCTACGCGTATCCCGAAACAGATGAAGACCTGATAAAGGATATCCGGTATTCCAACGGGAACAGCGATATCCATATATCTTCATGCAGCAAAAGGGGCATATATATGTATCAGGACCTCAGGGAAAGAAAAGCCGAATTCCGTTACCTTCCCGACTATCTCGAGGGCATCCAATACATTCGCGGTTTTTATTTCGATGCGAATATCGACGATGACGATTACCTGGCTTTCAGGACAAATAAAAACATCCGGCTGTATCTCGCCGTCGCACATGATTCGGATATCAATGATAATGAATGGACGCTCATCGGCAGCAAGGTCAACATTAATCCGGTATATTATCCCCGCGGCGTCGATATCTACTCAAAGGTAATTCGGAAAGGGGAAGACGTCATAACGGAAGGAAACAGGAATTACAGCCCGCACTAAAACACCTTCCTTTTGTTTTGTAAAGAAGAGGAAAACGCTTTTATCGGAATCAATTTCGGACCGAAGGAGACGGGGGAAGTGGCGGGTTACTATCTTGATTGCGGAAAAACATATGCATTACACGAAAACGGCTACACCTACGGCTGGGAAAAGGCCGGGAACGGAAAAATAAACAGTAAAACGAATATGCCCGGTATCGATATGTGCGGCAAGGGGCATACTCCCCTGAAGGATAGAAATGATTGTCTTGAATCGACATGGCTGTATATGACCGGTGAAACCGGGTGGAAGATTCTGCTTGAAAACGGCTATTACAGAATCAGGGCGGGTTTTGCCGATCCGGTTCGACCGTACGGCCTGTATAAAAAGGCTGACGATACCTTTGAAATTTACATTAACAATAAGCATTATGCCCTTGAAGCGGGGGACCGTTTCTTTTTTGGCAATAACGACCGTGATTTGATGATGCTTGACGACGTTATTGTTTCGGAGTTTTGCGGTAATCAGCTTGTTATAAGGGGAGGGGTGCAAAAAATCGCGATTCAGTATCTTGAAATAGAAAAGATCGATGATGTGATCGTCAACAGATGCTATGCGTCGGACGACACCTATATCGAAAGCGGGAAAAGGGGCCGGCTGAATGTCAACGGTGATAAACCGTATGTTATTGTACAGGATTTTGAGAAATTCAGCGGGTCGAAAAAAATCGGATGTCTGGAATTCGCTCCGGACAATGTTGCCGGCATACACTCCGCATATCTCTCCCTTTATTATCATGGAAGCGACGGGGGACCGCCGCACACGGTAAGCCTTCAACTCTATGCCATTGACGGCCATGATTTTGATGAAACCAGCCTGAATTGGAATAACGCCGCCTTTATTACCGGAGAAGATAAATACAAAACGGATATAATAAAGGAGGCCCTGCTGGTGGATGAGATCCTCCTGGATAAAACGGATAACTCATACTGTTCGTTCGATATAACATCGTATATGAAAGACAGATTCGATTCCGTTGTCACCTTTTTGCTTGTGTGCGGAAAAGGAACTGATTTGGGATCGGTATTTTTCAGCAAGGAGGCGGGTGTGAATCCCCCTTTCATCGAGATCAATCGTGTGAAAAACCGGATATCACAAACCGGTTTTTTAACCGGGAACCGGGAGAGTGGATTCGAATTGGCAACATATAACGGCACGGTTTTTGACGGCGAAACATACAATCTTGAAAGCGATTACCTGAACCTCGAGGAATACACCGATTGTAATGTCAGGATAACGGGTTATTTCGTCCCGGAACAGGATGTCCCGGTTGACAGGACGATTCATGTGGAAGATCTGAATGCCGTTGCCCCCGACAAGCCGGAACTGATCGTCGACCGCATCAATAAGGACGGACGCCCCGTATGGGCCTGGAACAAACCCATTGGCGCCCTCCTGTTCGCTTATTCACTGGATGACGGGGAATGGACGGATGCGGTCGAAACATCGTTTTCACCGGCGATTCCGCTTCCGGAAGGCACTCACCGCCTGCGGCTCAAATGCCGGAACCGCCTGCTGTGGTCGGAGACTGCGGAAGCGGCCGTTCTGATCGATATGACGGCACCCGAGATAACGTCGATGGCGTTCGATACCCCCACAAAAAACCGGAAACCCGTATTCATATGGACCGCCCGCGACGGATTGACAAACGATCGGGAGCTTGTCTACCGGTACCGTATTGATGAAGGCGAATGGCACCTTTCCATCGAAAACCGGTATACGCCCGGAGAAAATCTATCGGAAGGCAACCATATGTTCGGCATCGGCGCCAGGGATCTTGCCGGAAACTGGAGTGATGTGAGGGAATATCCTTTTTGCATCGACATCACGCCCCCGCGGGTGACGGACGTGTCATACGAGACACCCACGATGGACAGGCGGCCGCGGTTTCAGTGGTCGGCGGACGACAATTATACGGAGACGGGCGATATCGAATATCTGATCTGTTTCTATTCTCCATCTCAAGACGAAAGCGTGCCGGATGATTCCGGTAAGGCGGCTGAAGGGTTTATCGTGACAAAAGAGACATCGTTTACCTCCTCGTCCGATGCCGGTGACGGTTCTCATATGTTTATGATAAGCGCCCGGGACCGGGCGGGCAATTGCAGTATCCTTGAAAACCATGAAGTGATTGTGGATACGACACCCCCGTTGATTCATAATCTGGACTATCATGATTCCGAAAGCGGGCCCGCCTACATCTGGGATGTCACGGATAATTATTCACCGGAAGAGGATATCGATTATGAATGTCTTTTAACGACGGATAACGATAGCGACGGCAACTGGAAACCGGTCTCGGGCAATTCCATAGCGATCGACCCCCTCTATCGAACGACAGCGCATACCTTTACGTTGAGGGCAAAAGACCGGGCAGGAAACATGTCGGAAAAATCCGCGGACACGAAAAGCGGCGTGACGATTGCCTGCGGGGAAGTCACACTCGCGATTCCGGAAAATGCGTTACAGGAAATCGTCCCCATACGGATATCAAAAGCCGATCCCCTGCAGCTCGCTCCGGACGATACGGACAAGGTGATTATTGCGCAATGCGCGTTTGAATTAAAACCCGACGGGTTGACGTTTTCACGGAGTTACACCCTGAGTATCGATTATTCGGGATACGAGCTGCTTTGCGATGAAGATTATCTGGGGATTTATTATTATGATGAAAATGAAAAACATTGGGAACAGGTTATGCCTTCGGAAACGGATAAAATCGGTAAAATCATAACCGCGCAATGCAATCATTTTTCGGTTTTTGCCCTCGGTTACCCGATCGTCAATGAAATAGCGATGTTCGCACCGGAAAAGCCGGCGGGACAGACAGTGGGGGAATGGTTTGTCGATGCCCCGGATTCCGTCATTAATGCAGTACGGAACAGGATAACCGAAAACCCGGACATCGATATCGTGACCGTGTATGTAAGGGGCGGCGATTATTATTGCGGGACTGAAGACGAGGTATTGATTCTGGAAGATATCGATTTCGGTTTCGGAAGAAAGGTCGTGTTCAAGGCCCTGCCCGGAGAAAATGTAAGGATTATCGGCGGTGTGCGTATCCGGGCCGACCTCTTTCATCCGGTCACCGATCCTCTCATATTGCAGAAAATCCCGGACGAGGCCGGGGAGATCGTACGGGTCGTGGATCTTGTAAACGATGTCGGTATCGATGAGTTTCCCGATTTGAAACACCGCGGAAGGAACACGGAAGGGCGTAATGCGGTGTACAAGACAGACGATTTGAATCAGGAGTTTTACTTCAACCGCAGGCCGATGCAGATCGCCCGCTGGCCGAACAAGGAACTCGTGGGACCGGACGACAATAGTGTCTGTTCACAGGAAGACTATGCGCGAATGACAAGAAGGGGAGAACTCTCGTTTGACGTGGCCTTGCCTGAGGAAGATCGATCGCGCCCCGGACGGTGGACGGAAAGTGCGGGCAAGGATTTATGGATTTTTTATTTTAACAATAATAATGAAGAAGAATTGATGAAAGTACGGGACATTTCGGGCAATACGGTCAATCTGGCGTACATGGATGATCCCGAAGACAGCGGTCTTCTGGATAACCACCTGTTTTACGCTTTCAATGTACTGGAAGAACTTGATTCCCCCGGCGAATACTTTCTCGACCGCGATCCCGAACATCCGGCCAATCACGGAAGGCTGTATTTTTACCCGCCTGAAGACCTCGTCGACGATATGTATCTCTCCAATACAAAGACCCTCATGACCGTCAGAAACTGCAGCAATATGACGTTTGACGGATTCGTTTTCGAGGGTTCCAAAGAAAACTGCGTGGAAGTGTGGAATTCCAACAATATCGTTTTCGAACAATGCGTTATCAGGAACGCGGGCAAAGCGGGTATATTGATTTCAACGGAAATTGACGGTGAAACGGGAAGACATGCGTATAACGGAGACCGCGGCCTGAGCGACAACCACCCCGTCAATACCCTGAACAGCAGAAACTGCGGACTCAAGGATAGCGAGGTGTACGACACCGGTGAAAACGCAGTGGTGATTGACGGCGGAAACAGGGCGTATCTCAAGCCATGCCGCCACTTTTTACAGAATTGTTCCATTCACCATTTCGGGAGAGTGGAAAAATCACGGACCGCCGTCATTATCAGCGGGATAGGGATCAATGTCATACACAATGAAATCTCCCGTGGACCGAGTATGGGTATCTATTATTTCGGAAATGACCACCTGATACAGTATAACAATATATACCGGGTGTGCCAGGAGGTCGAAGACATGGGCGCTGTTTATTCCGGCATGGATATCGGCTACCGGGGTAATGTCATCAAAAACAACCTTATCTATCATATCAAGACAAAATTCAAGGACGAAGAGGGGGTCCATTGTATTTATTTCGACCAGGGCTACAGTTCGGCCGAAGTGCTGGGGAATATCATCTACGATTCGAACGGTATGGCGGTCTTTGTCGGCGGCGGACGGGACAATAAAATCAAGTACAACGTGATTGCGGAACACGGCGGGGCCGCCATAATAAACCGCTGCGCCTTTCTGGACAGATACTGGGGGGATAACGATTTCGAGCTCGATAAAAAACTTTCCGAATTCCGTTACTGGACCTCACCATGGAGCTACCGGTACCACGATTTGATGAGGCACTACTACGACGAGAACAAATACGATAGAACGATGCCCTTCTGGAACAAGCTGGACGACAATATCATCTACCGCTCCAATTTATACCCCCTTATGCCTACCGCCACCCTCGAAGATCTCGAATCGTACGGGCTCGAGATCGTTTCCGTTTCCGAACATCGCACGGAAATGCTGTATCATATCGATATCCCGATAACCGAAGACCTCCATTTGAAGTGGGACGTCACCATTATTTTCCCGTTTAACGTTTACCTTTTCAATACGGGGTACGTGAAAATAGGAAGTTTCGCCGGTGAGCCGGGCGGAATAAATATGGCCGTTCCCATATTCGATCCGTATTTTTTCACGAGTTTTATCATCGACGCGCTGATGTCGGACAAGTATTTGTCCAACAAAAACAACGCGATCGTCGATCCCGGTTTCGTCGATCCCGACAACGAAAATTTCACATTCTCCGCTTCCTCGATTATTCACGAACTCAGGGATTCCTGGCAGTCCGGCCTCTGGGACCCGATCCTCGACGGCGAGACATATTTCGGCAGAATCCCGAACAAGCCCGTTGTCATCCTGGAACCGGACGCGGAAAACAATCGTATCCGCGTCACGGGAAACTGCGACCCGTGGGCGGAAATCAAGGAGGCCGTTCTCTACGGTCTCGACGAATCGGGCGGGGTAGTCAATTCGCTTGCCGTGACGGATAATCTCACAAGACAGGACAACGGATCGATTTCCGGTATCCTTTATCCGCCGGGCGCCTTTTATACGAGTCAATTCTGCGTCCTCGATATCACCCTCAAACACTCGAAAGAGGCTTCGTATGCGCTCGAAGCAGTTACCGGACGATCGGGCAGAATCAATTTTACCTATACCGATACGACGGCGCCGGAAATAACCGTTTTCGACGTAAATGATCCGGTTATCACGGACGGGGGAATAGAAATATCCTTTGATTGTGAAGCGGAAGACGATGTGGGAATCAGTCAATGGATGATCACCCTCGCGGCCGAAAAACCGTTTTTCTTTGATGAACGATGGGAGGACGAAAAACCGGATATGGTCGTCCTTCCGCTCGCCTCGGGAACATATCATCTGTATGTGTGGGCCAAAGACGCGTCGAACAACATCAGCGATTCGATGTCCGATACCGTGGTCATCGACCCGATTCCCGTAAGCGGCGTCATGCAATACACCTCTCCCGGATTGTATGAGTGGAGGATAACGGACAAATACCTCACGGTTACGAATGTGATCGTGAACGTGACCCTGATCGCCGGCGGCGGGGGCGGCGGGGGCGGCGCGAGCAACAGCGATATCGGCCTGAATTTTTGGGGCGATTGCGTCGCCGGGTGTACGGACAAGGCCTCCGGGGGCGGAGGCGGCGGGGCCGGCGAGGCCATCGAACTGACGTTAAGCGAAGCGGATATGACGTTCGACAAATACAGACTCATTGAAATCGTCGTCGGCGGTCCCGGTACCGGGGGAGACGGGGGAGGAAAACAGCACAGCGGAAAATCGGGAACATCGGGCGGGTATTCCAGATTCGATACCCATACCGCCCGGCCCGGAGGCGGCGGGGGGGGAGGAAACAATGACAGCAGCAGCTGGGGAAAGGGCGGAAGCGGCTATCCCGGCGGCGGCAATCATTCGGGCCGTGAAGGAGGAGAAGGCGGAAACAACGGGAGCGGTTACGGCAGGGGCGGTGACGGCGGAAGGGGAACGAAGTACAGCGAGGGCGGCAAGGACGGCGACAATGGCGGAAAGGGATATGTGAGAATAGAATGGACGGGGAACCTGTAAGCCGATGTGATGTTTCATTTAATTTAAACATTTTATTTTTTTTAAAAAAATAACTTGTATAAAAAAATGAAATAAACTATACTCAAGATAATATGGGTATATGCTCATTAATGAACATATATCCATATTGAATCACGGAGAAAAAGTGAATACTGAACTAACGGAATTGCAGGAGAATTTCCTTTTTCTTATACACGATTACATTAAACGCGAGGGAAAATCGCCGACCCGCCGTGAACTGCTAAAACTGGGAAACCAAAAAAGCACGCACGGTGTCAACCAGATTCTCACCGCACTCGAAAAAAAGGGTTACATAAGCATAGACCCTCCCAGAAAGTCACGGAATATCATCATTAAGAAAATACCTACAAAACAATTAATGCTGGAGTTTAAATAATACCATGAATGGCAGAAATAGTAAAAAACCTACTACTGATGAACTTTTGAATTTTTTAGAAAAAAGGATCGAGCAATGAAAAATTGTACTGGCGGTATGCTTGGCAGTGCTGACTTTAGAAAATATATTATTCGTAAAGACATACCTAAAACGAAAGAGCTATTTAGTTCCTGTTGATTAATACCCATTTATCAAACAGCCGAAATTTTTCTTAAATACCTGTACCGGGCATTCAGGATTTGTTTTT